>CAZIHB010000303.1:0-3713 GCA_964538535.1 uncultured Hyphomicrobiales bacterium
GATTGGCTTACGTTTATGCACCGGCATGTATTCCTGCAGAAACTCGTTATATGATTCCAACTGTACATTTAGCAGGTCCGGATAGAAAGGCGCGTGCTGCGACCTTGCGAAATTGATTCTTTTGCGAGACCTGTATATTCCGTCGTCCGTTTCGAGAAATTTTACGTCTCTTGTTCCCGCGGCTCGAGTTTCCGATGCTCCCTGATCCATATTATCCTGCATATTATCGTGAGTTTTGATGGCGTCCACCGAACACCTCCAATATTACATTCCAAATTGAAAAAAATAGGACTTTTTGATGCCTTTTCCCCCGGAAGAAGCATCAGAAAATCCTATACAGTTTAAGTTATATCTGCTAAGCGCAATTTTTTTCTCAAGCTTTATAACGTTTTTTTGATTTGAACAATCAAGCTTTCGCCCTTATAGTTAAAAGAACAAAGGGGAAGCGGCAGTTACGCGCCGCTTACCCCGTGTATTACGTGCTTTCGCGGTGCTATTTGAGTGTTACCTTTGCGCCGGCATCTTCAAGTTTCTTCTTGATCTCGTTAGCTTCGTCTTTGGTTGTTCCTTCTTTGATAACTTTTGGAGCAGCTTCAACGATGTCTTTGGCTTCCTTAAGGCCAAGGCCTGTAAGTTCGCGAACAACTTTGATAACGTTCAGCTTGGCAGCGCCTATGTCCGTCAGCTCAACGTCGAATTCTGTCTTTTCTTCTTCAGCGGGAGCTGCTGCTGCAACTGCCGGGCCGGCCATCATCATCGGGGCGGCTGCCGTCACGCCGAATTTATCTTCCAAAGCTTTCTTAAGTTCGCTGGCTTCCATAAGTGTCAAAGCTGCGATTTCTTCTACGATTTTTTCGATTTTCTCTGACATTTCAAAATCTCCTGGTCTTATATTTTTTTATTTGATTCAATTTTTATTTACTATTTACCAGTTGCCCGCTGCAGCTGCATCACGCGGCGTTCTGCTTTTTGGCAACTTCTTCGATAAGCGAGGCTACGTCGCGCATCACAGCGTTGATAGCACCAACTATGCCCGAAGCCGGGTCCGCTATGGCGTGAACTATGCCGCCAAGGATTTCCTGCTTGCCCGGAAGGGCTGCAATGGTCTTGAGCTGCTTGCCGTCAAAGAACTGGCCGTCGAGGATGGCGCCCTTCAGTTTCGGGGTGTCTTTCTTCTCGGTCAGCTGAACCAGCACTTTTGCCGGGGCAACAGAATCCTCGTAGGCGAATGCAACGCCGGTCTGGCCAAACATATTCTCATCGGGAATTGCCGGCACTCCGACTTCGGCCATCGCGCGCTTGATGAGCGTGTTCTTGGCAACGTAGAACTTGATATCCTTGTTCCTGAACGCGCGCCTCATAGCGATCGTGTCCTTGACGGACAGGCCCGTGAAGTCTATGAAGTAAAGGCCGGTAGCACCCTGGAATCTTTCAACCAGGTTGGATACGATTACTTCTTTTTTCTGTCTTGTTATCATTTATCTGAACCATCAATTTATTGTTTACTCCGAAACGGCAAACGTCCTTTAAGGGCGTAGAAGCTTCGCCGCCTCCATGAGCGCGTAACAGTCTTATTTAATTATATATTTATTCGCCCTTGAAGCTCAACTCTGCCACGGCCACGCTCGGCCCCATTGTTGAAGTCAGGTGAACGCTCTTGACGTACTTGCCCTTGGCCGTTGCCGGTTTTGCCCTGAGGATATTACTGAAGAATATGTTCAGGTTGTCCTGAAGCTTTGCAGCCTCGAACGTGCACTTACCCACGGCGGCGTGAATGTTACCGGTTTTGTCCACGCGGTATTCAATCTTGCCGGCTTTAACTTCCTGCACTGTCTTAGCAACGTCGAAAGTAACCGTTCCTACCTTTGGATTAGGCATAAGTCCTCTCGGGCCCAAAATACGACCCAATTTACCCACTTCGCCCATCACATCGGGAGTTGCAATTACTACATCGACATCTGCCCATCCGCTCTTTATTTTCTCGACGTATTCTTCCAGGCCGGCATGATCCGCGCCTGCGTCAAGAGCTTCTTTGTCCTTGGGTGTCTTGCAGAGCACGAGCACCCTGACGTTCTTGCCGGTACCATGTGGCAGCGATACTGTGCCGCGCACCATCTGGTCGGCTTTTCTCGGGTCAACGCCAAGCTTGATTGAAATTTCGAACGATTCGTCGAATTTCGCAGTGGCGTTCTTTTTAACGATATCGATTGCTTCTTGAAGAGTATAGGTCTGGTTTAAGTTATAATTCTTTACCAGAGCTTTATACCTTTTGCCGCGAACTCTCATTTTGTTCTAAAACTTTTAGTATTTAACAACTGTTCGTTATTTTTTTGCCTCCGACGAGGCAGCGCTTAGTCCTCTACTACGATACCCATGCTTCTTGCCGTGCCTTTGATCATCGACACTGCCGCGGCGAGGTCATTCGAGTTTAAATCATTTTTCTTGATTTCAACTATTTCTTCAACCTGCATCATGGTCACCTTGCCCACCCTGACTTTGTTGGATGATGCGGAACCGCTCTTCAGGCCGGCTGCCTTCTTCAGCAGTACTGCTGCGGGCGGCGACTTGATCTCGAATGTAAATGACTTATCGGAATAGAATGTTACTACGACCGGAAATATAGTTCCGACACTCTTGGATGTTTTAGCATTGAACTGTTTTACAAACTCCATGCCATTAAGGCCGCGCTGACCAAATGCAGGGCCAACAGGCGGCGCCATCGTGGCCTCGCCCGCTTTCAGCTGAAGTTTGAAACTGCCTAATACTTTCTTTGCCATTTCAACGTATCACTGTTAGTGAATATTTATTTATTAGATGCTTATCAATGATTCTCTAATTCAACCTGGCTGAAATCAAGCTCGACCGGGGTCTTCCTGCCCAGGATGCCGACCTCTACCTTCAGCTTCTGCTTCTCGTTGTTTATTTCCTTCACCGTGCCCGTGAATTCCGTGAACGGGCCGTCAATCACTTTCACCGGATCGCCGACTTGGAACGCGGTTTCTATTGTCGCTATGTTCTTGCGCTCTTCCACCCTGCCGATTATCCTTTCGATTTCCTGCGGCTGAAGCGGCACGGCCTCGTTGCGCCTGCCCACGAAGCTCACCACCGAGGGGAGGTTCTGGATGACGTCTTTCACTTTCTTGTCAAGAACGGCACGAATGACTATGTAGCCCGGAAGGAAGTTCTTGATTCTCGTGCGTCTTTTCCCATTGCGAACTTCAAACACCGTCTCCTGCGGAATAATCACCTCGAAGACCCTGTCTCCCAGGCCAAGCCTTTTCACCTCTTGCTCGATGCTCTGCTTCACTTTAAGCTCGTGGCTCGTGAACGTCCGTATCGCGTACCACTTGGCATCAGGCCTGATGTTTTCGTTGCCGAATGTTTCGTTATTTTCGTTTTCGGTTATCATTTAAAAACGCACTGACTGGTTTATACAAAAAAAATGCCTCGGGCCCACGGCCCTCAGCTTAAAATATCCATCCCATCACAGTATTCATGATTTGATCGACTATAAAAACAAAAACGGTGATAACCAAAGATACCGTTATCACTACCGTGGTTGATTCTCTCAGCTGATCTTTCGTCGGCCACGAAACTTTCTTCATTTCGGCAACAACGCTGCCGGTGAATTCTTTAATCTTGCCGATCATCTTGCACCGCCACAATATCAGTTAATAAAAAAATTGCGGCCGCGATTTTTCAATCCGGCCTCT
>CAZIHB010000304.1:0-3704 GCA_964538535.1 uncultured Hyphomicrobiales bacterium
GAGATATTCGGCCACAGGATTGAAGGGCATCGCGAGAAGGATCCGAACTCCAGCCAGACATTTAAACAGTCGGTCGGAACGAAAATTCTGCCTGATTTCGTCAACGTGATAAACGACCCCACGCTCAGGGAATTGAAGGGGCGGGAGCTTTCGGGCTATTATAAATATGACGACGAAGGCGTGAAAGCCCAGAAGGTTGTGAACGTTGATGGCGGCGTGCTGAAAAATTTCCTGATGTCGCGCTGCCCCATAGAGAAATTCAGCCACTCTAACGGCCACGGCAGAAAGCAGGAAGGATACAACGCCGTCTCGAGGCAATCAAATTTGATCGTCACAGCCGATGAAACGGTGACAACAGCTGAATTGAAGAAGAAACTTATCAAACTGGCAAAGGAACAGGGCAAGGAATACGGGCTCTACTTCGATGTGGTTTCCGGCGGGTTCACGTTCACATCCCGCACGATACCGAATGCCTTCAACGTGACTCCGCTCGTGGTATATAAAGTATTCGTTGACGGCAGGCCGGATGAACTCGTTCGCGGGGTTGACCTTATCGGCACGCCGCTTACAACTTTCCAAAACATCGTTGCTGCAGCGGATGACCTGGGGGTCTTCAACGGCATCTGCGGGGCGGAATCAGGCGGCGTGCCGGTCTCGGCCTGCTCGCCCAGCCTGCTTGTCTCCACTATCGAGGTGCAGAAGAAGCAGAAATCGCAGGCAAAGCCTCCGCTCATCCCTAATCCCGTCGAGGGCAAATAAAATTTGTTGAAAAAGGAATAAACGGTGCTTTATGGATAATCCGATATTCAAGGAAGTTCAGAAAAATAAGGAAAAATGGCTCTGGGCGCTGATAATATCATCAACAGCCGTCCCTGTTGCATTTGCCGTAACGGGAGTGGTGGTTCAGGTGGGCTATGGCATTCGTTATGGCGATAATCCGATGAGCAACGCCGGGCTGATCATTATTCTGCTGCTCAGCCTGTTTTTCAGCGCGGCGCTGATCGGCCTGTTTGCCATGGCCAGGCTTGAAACGGTGATATATGCTGATAGGATATGCTTCCGTTATTTTCCGTTTCAAAAAAAATACAAGGAAATGAAAACCGCTGACATCGAGAAATTCGAAGTAAGGAAATATTCTCCTATCGGAGAATTCGGCGGCTGGGGAATCCGATTCGCGGGGAAAAAAAGCGGAACGGCGTATAATATCAGCGGTGACCGCGGGCTATTCCTCGTGATGAAGAACGGAAAAAAAATCATGATCGGAACCCAAATGCCCGATGAAATGCAGAGAGCAATTAATAAAGTGGTTAATACAAATAATTATATGGAATAAAGATGAAAATTATTAAAATGGCTATACTGCTTTTTGCCGTTTCAACCATCTCATTTGACACGGCAGGGGCTGATAGCGACATCATGCGCGCCATGCGCGATGAAATTTCGCGTTCGATGAAAGAGCTTAAACTCGAAAATTTGCAGAGACCCTACTTCATCGATTACACGCTGAGAGTGATGGACAGCAAGTCGATCAAGGCCGATCTCGGCTCTATCACCGAAAGCGATGATAAAAAAATTGTCACGCTCACCGTAGGCATCAGAGTCGGGAATTATAAATTTGATAATACAAACTTCTTCGATATCGGCCTGAGCTTCTTTGGCAGCAGCGATGACGAGGAAAGATACAAGGGCAGGCAGATGCCCGTCGAGATGGACTACAACTCGCTCAGGCGCGAGCTCTGGCTGGCTACGGATGCCGCTTACAAGCAGGCGGCAGAGCTCTACACAAAGAAGGAATCGACAATCAAAAACCTGATGCGCAAGGATACCACGAGCGATTTTCTCGCCGTCGGGCCCCTGAAAAGCATCGATACGGTGCCCTTCCCGGCATTCGACAGGACGAAATTCGAGGACTGGATGCGCCGCCTCTCGGTCATTCTGAAGAACTATCCCGAGATATACGCCACGAGCTGCGGAGTTGAATACCAGCCCGCGACGGTTTACTACGTAAATAGCGAGGGAATGGAATACGTCCGCACGGATATGTTTGCAGGCATCGAGATTGTGGCGCACACTCAAAGTGATGACGGCATGCCATGCTCGGATTTCTTTTCAGCCTACGCAAAGGACCCGAATGACCTGCCCGGGCTCGACTCACTGAAAAGGGGCGTGCAGGCGCTCGCAGAGAGGATGAAAGCTGGCAGGGCAGCCTCGACGCTTGACGAACCCTACTCCGGGCCCGTGCTCTTCGAGGGGCAGGCGGCTGCGGAGGCTTTCGCGCAGGTATTCGTGCCGAATCTCGTGGCGCAGAGGTCGCCGATCACCGAGAACGGAATGCAGGACAACGACAGGTACAACGCTTTCCAGACAAAGATCGGCGGGAGGGTGCTGCCTGAATTTCTCTCCGTGACAGATTCGCCATCAATGAAAAATTATGATAACACGAAACTGACGGGGTACTATAATATTGATGATGACGGTATTATGGCAAAGGATGTACAGGTTGTCAGCGACGGGTTTCTGAAGTCGCTGCTCTCGTCACGCGTGCCGAACAAGAGGATGAGGGAGACTAACGGCCACCGCAGGGGCGGCTCGCCGATGTTCAGCAACGTGGAGCTGACGGGCAAGGGCGACAAGGTGATGGACAGCAAGGGCCTGAAGAACATGATGATGAAACTCTGCAAGGACAGGGAACTCCCCTTCGGCATCATTGTGCGCAGGGCAATGAACCAGAACGTGCTGTTCACTTCGCTCTATCGAGTGAGCTATGGCGGCGTCGATTTCCAGCGAGGCAACGGCAAACTTGGCTTGATCGAGGTAGTGAAGCTATATCCCGACGGCAGTGAAGAGCTGGTACGCGGCGTGGAAGGCGCCGGATTCATCGTGCAGGCCTTCAAGGATATTATCGGCGTGAGCAAGGAAAAATATGCTTATAACTTCCTTGCACCGTCCGTGTGGTCATCATTTATCTATGGCGGGGATTCATTCGTTGCTTCATCCGTGATTGTGCCTGATATACTCTTCGAGGACGCGGAGATACGCACGCCGGAGGCAGACTACAAGAAGCCGCCGTTCCTACCGAACCCTGTCAGCATGAAATAAATCATATTCGTTATATGTAATCAGCATAAAAGCCCGTTCGATAGAGCGGGCTTTTTTTCTTCGCGGCGTGCCGCGCGCGGGAGGAGTCCCGCGCGTTTTTTTTATGTTTCAGACTTGCGGATTAATCGGAACAGGTGCAATCCGCCACAAAATGATTACTTCATGCTGCCCTTTCCTGAAAATTTTTATCACTCAAAAGCCCTGCCACAAGCCGTGATTGAGCCAAGTGCAAAAAAAATAAAAATAAAGGTGTGACAAAATGAGCTTTCAACTGTTTATTAGGATGTATATGGTGCTAAAATAAAAAAAGGAAAATAAATTAGAGGGGGAAAAAAGTTTGGAAATGAATGATAATGAATGTAAGTTGGATATGTACTTGATCCGTGGTTTTGTGAATTGCTTTTGCCGGCTTCATAAATTCGCGGAGATAGTGCAGGGAAAAGCAACAATTGTACACTCATCAGCTGAAAAAAATAGAATATTCTGCTAATTATCTGGAGGTCGTCTTATGAAAAAGTTAGTCTTACTCATTTTCGCTTTAATTGGATTAACAGCCGGCTTAGCACTCTCTCAGGATGCAGCTCCGCGATATCAGGCCGAGAGGC
>CAZIHB010000305.1:0-3685 GCA_964538535.1 uncultured Hyphomicrobiales bacterium
CGGCAAGGGCTCTGATTCTCCGGCGGAACGCCCCTCGAGCAGGCTTCGGGGTGCGCCGCGTTTTACTAACTCGTTAATTACAAATTCGACCCTGCGCCTGCCCAGGGCCATGTTATATTCTTCGCTCGCCACGTCGTCAGTGTGGCCCGCCAGCTGTATCTTTTCAAGTTTATCCCCGGAGGATGCTATGCTCTCGGCCAGGGCGTCCATCTCGTCCTGCCACTTTCGGCCTGTCTCGTTCCCCAGCGAATCGAGAACGTTGGGGTAGGGCGTGCTGTACTCGTCGGTCGGGAAGTTCACCCTCAATTCGAATTTCTCCGGCAGGAAGAAGTTTAATTCCATGCGCGAGAGTGTGTCATTTATATCAACCCTTATATCCCTTCTCTCGTAGAATACTTCGTCACCCGAGGCCGTGGCCGTAATGTCAGTTCCTTTCGGCAGATTGATCTCGTAGCTTCCATCCTCGCGCGAGTCTGCCTCCGCTATGATATTTTTTGCCGGGTTGCCGACGGCTTTAATTTCAGCCCCGGCTATCGGCCTGCCCTCCGCCTTGGCATATATTTTCCCGTAGGCGGTGAAGAACGGGTCTATCTCGGGCCTGGGGCCGGGTTCTTTATATGATATCTCGATATTTTCTTCCGCGGTTTCTTTTTTCTCGCGTGCCTCCGCCGCCACCGGCAGGTAATGCTTGTATTTCACGTAAATATCAAACCCGCCGGCCCTTGCCACAAGTGCGCTTTCTTTGTTCCTGTTCGAGGAAAAATAGAGCACGGAATCGGGGTCGGTATATGAAGAGGGGAAGAGTTCATCGGCCTCGGTGTTCACGGGTTCACGCAGATTCTGCGGCCGTGAGAAATACCTGCCCGCGGCAGAGTCAATCCTGCCCGCCGCGGCATCCTGCCACAGGTCCGGAGAAATTCGGCTCGTGAATATGTCGTAGCCCCCCACGTTGTCGAAGCCGCACGAAGAGAAATAAATCTTTTTATTATCTTTTGATACGAAGGGAGTAAGTTCATCGCAGGAGGAATTGATCACGTCGCCGCAATTGACCGGCTTGCTCCAGTTCCCGTCCTTGCCGCGGAAAGCCATCCAGAGGTCCGTGCCTCCCATGCCGCCCGGCGCGTCACTGGCGAAGAACACCGCGGAGCCTCCGCCCGCGAGTGCGGGCTGTGACTGCCACTCGGCGGGGTAGTCGGCCCTCTCGTCGAACATTTGCCTGCAGTCCGTCACCGAATTGCCGTTGAACTTCCCGAAGTAAATTCTGGCCCTTCCGATCATGCTGCTCTCCGGCTCGAGGCGGATGAACGCGCCGGTATCGGCGGGCGCCACGTCGGCGGGCACCGTTCTGCCCTGGGCGGCAAAGCAGGCTGCCCCGCCGCCCGTGCTGAGCAGGCCGCTGTGTGCCGGCATGTTCACGGCGAATCCGGCCTGCGTAGTAAAGCTTTTTATCCCGTTTCTTTTCAGGAAAATTAATTTTTGAATTGAATTTCTGCTGTATGTGAGCGCGGCCGTATCACCCGGCGGGAACGAGACGGCCCATTCATCGTCAGGGGTGTTGAGCGATCTGACGGGCTCGATAATATACTTGAAGCCGGTCAGGCGGGCCGATTCATCGCTTGTATCGATCGTCATGCCCTTCCACGGCTGCGGGGAACAGTTCTGAGCGGGCACGGGGCAATCCGGCATCAGGGATTTTGTCACCGGAAGTGCGCAGGAGCTCAGGGCGAGCATGAGAGCACTCAGCCCGGCTGCAAAAAGAATATGTAATCTTTTCATCCACACCCCAAGGAATGAATAATCCGGATCAAATAAACGAGCAACTACGCTTCAGGGCAATGCCAAGCAGATTCAGGTAGAGCCTCTTCGATATTTCCACTGCCCCGAGCTGACTTGTAAAATTATTGATATACTGCGAATCGAGCAATATATAATCCCTCTTGTTCAGCCTTTCAATCAAGTAGTAAAAAGCAGCCTTGGAGGCATTCGGAACCAGATTGAACATCGACTCGCCGAAGAACGCGCCCCTTATGGCCACACCGTAAAGCCCGCCTACGATCCGATTATCCTGCCACACCTCGACGGAATGGGCATAGCCCATGGCGTTCAGGCCGTTATACGTATCTATGATCTCATCGTTTATCCAGGTTTCTTCCCTGTTCGAGCATGCCCTGATCACTCCTTCAAAGTCCTTGTTAACGGTGAAGCTGAAGCAGCCTTTCTTAAGTATCTGCCTCATCGACCGCGGGGGAGTGATGTTGAAGAACGGGATGATGGCACGCGGATCGGGTGAATGCCAATATATCTCACCTTCCTTGGACTCAGCCATCGGGAAGTAACCTTCACTGTATGCTCGCAGCACTATTTCCGGGCAAAATAAATCGTTCACTCTTCTTTGCCGAATAATTCATACCAACACCAACATCCACAATATCGGCATCTAAACTGCAATATTAAGCCCTCAAATAAATAAGGGAGCCCGCTCGCGATGTCATAGACGTATATAACGTGAACTATGCTAAACGGCAGTGCTCCCTTAAAAAAAAAATCAGCTCATTATGGCTTTTTGGCGCTCGGTCTGCATCTTGTCGAAATCCGCCAGAAACATTTCCAGGCCCCTGTCTGTCAGCGGGTGGCGAAGCGACTGCATCAGCACCTTGTAGGGCACTGTCGCTATATCGGCGCCGGCCTTGGCAGCCTCAATTATATGAAGCGGGTGGCGTATCGAAGCGGCTATAATCAAGGACTCCAGCCCCTGGGTGTCCCAGATCTCGCAGATATCGTTCAGCACTTCAGTGCTATTTAGCGATATATCGTCCAGCCTGCCCATGAACACCGACACGTAGGTGGCACCGGCGTTGTTGGCAGCAAGCGCCTGGGTGGGGGAGAACACCAGAGTGACGTTCGTCGGCACTTCCTGGCGCGACAATTCCTTCACCGCGGAAAGCCCGGCCGGGATCATCGGGATTTTGATAGTTGCCTCGGGGAACCATTTCAGGATTTCCTCTGCTTCGCGAAGCATACCCGTCGTCTCGGTTGAATTCACCTCCACCGAGAGGTGGCCGCCCACGAGTTTATGTATTTCAAGTATTCTTTGCTTGATATCTACCGTTGGGTCTTCCTTCGCCAGAAGTGAAGGATTGGTGGTCACGCCGGTGATAAAGCCCAGCTCTGCCGCATGGCGAATATGCTGAATATTCGCTGTATCGACATATAATTCCATAATATGCACCTGATAATTTATACAAGTATAACTCAGAAAGGCCAAAATTACGGCAAATAATCCATAAAGCCAATTATATATAAAGCTTCTTTATATTTCCCGCTGAAGAATCTCAGCCCTTTCCGCAATTTTCAGATTCTCGATCAGCGTGGACAAATCGCCGTCCACTATTTCCCTGAGCGAGTAATTTTTTGCTTCGCCCTCCAGCCTGTGGTCCGTCACACGATTCTGAGGATAATTATAGGTCCTTACCTTCTCCGACCTGTCGCCGGTCTTGATCATTGATTTCCTCGCCCCCGCGATTTCATCCTGCTGGCGCTTCAGCTCCAGCTCGTAAAGCCGCGAGCGGAGCACCTTCATCGCCTTCTCGCGGTTCTTCAGCTGCGAGCGCTCGTCCTGGCAGGCCACGACGAGCGGAGCACCTTCATCGCCTTCTCGCGGTTCTTCAGCTGCGAGCGCTCGTCC
>CAZIHB010000306.1:0-3672 GCA_964538535.1 uncultured Hyphomicrobiales bacterium
ATCAATGTTACGATTCTATTCTTTTTCATAATATTCTCCTTTTTACTATATTATTATTAAACTATTTGGTTATTCTTAAGCGAGTGCCGATATATATCTTTCTGCCTGCAACCGGCCCCCATATTATGGAGCTGTCGAACCATGGGCTGTAGGGTTTGTCGCTTGCGAGGATCGGGTGCGGCTGTTTGTAGTCGCCAATATTCTCGGCACCGAGATAAAGCTCGAAATTGCGGAACCTTTTGGTCACCTGGCCGTGAACGAGCGCATAAGCGGGATATGTCGTGCCGAGCCGGTACTGCTCGGGATTCTGCCTCGTGTCGGGCAGCCTCCCGCCCCCGTTTATGTCGAGTGTGGCATCGAAGCTCCAGGTGTTCTCGGGCGTCGTGTATGCTAAATTAAGAAATCCCTTGTGGCGGCTCACAAGAGGCTTGTCTTCAAGCTTGCCCGAATACGTAGCCTTCACGTCGTTCAGCCTGTAAGCAAGCATGAACGTCAGCCCGTATATTGGTTCGCCCGTGATATCTGCCTGAAAACTATTCGAATATGACTTGCCCCTGAGGTTGTAAAAATGCACCTCGTTCACATTTTTATCAAGATCGACAATAACCTGGTTATCGAAATTCGTGCGGTAGTATTCCAGGTTGACAGTCGTGAACATATCGAAGAGAAACAGCTCGTGATGGGAGTTTATGCCGTAGTTCCAGGCCTCCTCCGGGCGGAGTGCCTCCTCGACGATGAACTTGCGCGAGCTGTTGAATAGCTGTGTGTTCTCGGCATAAATATCAGTAGTGCGCGTTCCCTTGCCCACGGATGCCCTTATTGTGTTGTCGGGCGTTACGGCCCACTTCAGGTGAAGCCTGGGAGTGTAGAAGGTGCCGTACTTGTTGTGGTTATCGACTCTCAGCCCGGCAGTAACAACGAGGCTGTTTATACCCGAGTAGGTGTATTCGGCAAATGCACCGGGCACCATCTCGTACCTGCGCATTAGCGAATCGGCGAAATTCTCTATGTAGTTATCATACTGCATATTCATGCCAATTACATAGTTGTGGTTAGTTCCAAGATCTGTCCTCTCGGGATGATCGTCTCTTTCCTTTGCTGAATGCGGCTTGTCCAGGCCGGACTGATACAGGATATTCACGTAAGCTGAGTTCTGCTCGGCATCGAAATTTCTCAAGCCATACTCGGATTCCTGCTTGTGGTGAGTGACAGCGACCATGGTGCCAAGGCTGCTGAATATTTCGCCGGGAAAAATAAATCCGTTCTTGGTGAAAAATTCATATTTTCTTGTTTTTATGTCAATTCCGTAAAGGCTGGAATCTTTCTTCTTGAAGTATTCAGCCTGGCCGCCCATCCTGTCCTCGTAAAGTGCCATAACGCCGGAAATCGATTTCCACACGTCCCCGTCGTACTTCCACCTGTTGAATATGTTCACCTGGTCAGCCATGGCATGATCCATGAATGAATCGCCATTATTATCAATTTCCTTCTTGTCAGTATTGCCGTGCAGCATCAGCATGGTGCTCAGCTTGTTGTTAATCTTGTAAACGCCGTTTATACTGGTCTCCAGCCCTCCCATGTTGTCGCCATATAGGTTCATTAAGAATGGCTCGCTCAGCTCGGGCTTCTTCAGCTCCACGTTGATCTGCCCCGTGATTGACTCGTAACCGGTGGATACGGACGCGGCGCCCTTCGATATCTGAATCGATTCCATCCAGGGCCCCGGCACGTAGCTCAGGCCGAAGTTGGCAGCTATGCCCCGCATCGCAGGAATTTTTTCCATCAGAAACTGGCTGTAGGCGCCGCCAAGCCCGAGCAGCTGTATTTGCTTCGCGCCCGTGAGCGCGTCGCTGAAGCTGACATCCACGGAGGGATTGGCCTGAAAGCTCTCGGAGAGATTGCAGCAGGCTGCCTTCTGCAGGCCCCGCTCCGTTATGGTCTCTTCCTTGAATATTGAGCTCTCGCTGATCACCTGATCCGGCTGCCTGCCATAGACCTTTACTTCTTCTGTTGATATGGGTGTAAGGTTAATGTCTGCATAATCCGTACCGGCCGGCACAGGAACAGTGTCCTTATTATAGCCTGCATATGACACGCTCAGCCGGCAGGCCCCAAATGGGGCATTTACTTCAAACCGGCCGGATTTATCAGTAAACGCGCCGCTTCGCGTGCCGACCACCTGCACTGTGGCCTTGATCAACGGGGTTGGGTTGCCCTCGGCATCCATCCCCGTCACGACGCCTGTGATCGTTCTATCCTTACCATAGGCCGATATTCCGGCAAGCACTGCCAGTATTATAATAACTATCTTTTTCATCCTGATTCTCCAATTATGAATTTCAACAAAGCTCGGCTCCTCGCCCTCGAATGCCTTCAACTCCGGGGAAACGGCAAAATTTGCCGCCCCGGGCTGCTGAAGCACGCGTGGTGCTATCGCGATGGAGCATTAAAGGGCGCGCGGGTTCATTAACCGCGCAAAGCGGCATCGCCGGCATCATCGGCTGAAATGCCGGAATCGGCTGCCCTGTGGATTGTTGCTATGTTGTCCCTCACGCTCGGAGGAGAGGAATCTATGAAAACGGTTTTATGCTCAAGCCTTGCTGTCGGCTCGGGTTTATCTATCCTGTGGCTTTCGCGCGGGAGCAGGCACGTCAGCACCTTGATATTCCACTCGCATGAATTGCAAGAAGTGGAGATCAAATTCGTGGAAATATGCTTTATGAATGATGTGCAGCAATCGTCGGTCAGGCTGGCGGCATTGTGCTGCCCGCCATTCCCGGCAATCTTGCCGGCCCGGCCGGTGCCTTGCTCTTCTGTGCCGGTGCTTCCGCAGCAGGCGTCATCTTCACATTGCCCTGCATGCTCGTCAGCCAGGCAGCTGTTATCTTCCCGCTCAGCATTTTCGCCTTTGCAGCAGTCATTGATCGGTTTGCAGGCCTCGTGCTGCGCCATGCCGCATCCCTTTGCGGCGCCCCCGGCCGTGAAGCAGACCGGATCAGCAAATAATGATACGATTCGTGTGCCGGCCTTGACGCACACGTGGTAATGCAGGTTCAGTCCCCCGCCCCCGGCCACTAATCCAAGCGCCGTGAGAAGTGATATGGCAATATGCAGAACCGACCTTATCATACGTAATAACACGTAAATCGCACTTTTTTATTCTATTCCAAACAAAAATACGAAAATATTGTTGAAAGTAATTGCAGATATTTTTTTCAGGCAGGCCGGCAAAAAATAGATACCATGGCGCATATTCCCGAAAATTTGCGCATACTGCGCCATCCATTGCCTCGGGCATGAATGACGCAGTATGCGTATTTACTATTCAATCACTACTTTCGTTTTGGTGCTTATTCTTCCTTGGTTCATTATTGCAATATAGTAAGCCCCGGGGGCGGTGCCGGCGGGCAGCTCAAGATTCTGAAATCCCCTGCCCTCTGCAGGCTTGCAGCAAACGGGCCTGCCGAGCATGTCGAACATGACGATTTCATCACCGGGCACCGGATCGCGGGTAAGGGCTATCCTCAGTGCCCCGCCGGCGCGGGCCGGGTTCGGGAACGCGTCCAGCTCGGGAGGCGTCACAGCCTGCTCGATTACGCCTGTCTTCATTGACGGGTTCCTCATTAGCATACCTTCATACATGGCCACCAAAACTGTATCACCGCCTAAGAA
>CAZIHB010000307.1:0-3670 GCA_964538535.1 uncultured Hyphomicrobiales bacterium
AATTAACAGAGGTGTTGAATGAGGAAAATTTACTTGTATGGCATTTTTACGGCTATGATCAGCCTGGCAGTGATACTTCCGGGTAATCTGCACGCCCAGCCCTGGATGGAATACCTGAAGTCCTCCACTCCGGCGCTTGGCAACCCGCAGAGTACATCGGGCTACAATTTCTACGATATTCAGAAGGCCTTCAACCGATACTGGGTTGGCCGCGACACGAAGGAAAGGGGCAAAGGCTGGAAGGCTTTCAAAAGATGGGAATGGTACTGGGAGCCGAGAGTATATCCCTCCGGCGAAATGCCCAACCCGATGCAGCTTCTGATCGAAAAGCAGAAGTTCAGCCGCTCGGTGCCGGCCGCCAAGAACACGAACAAGATTCAGTCATCAACCGGGTGGTCGCAGATCGGCCCGTTCACTTCCCCCGGCGGATATGCCGGACTCGGCAGGCTGAACGTGGTGCGGGTTGACCCTCAGAATGCAGGCATAATCTGGGTTGGTTCGCCAAGCGGCGGGCTTTGGAAAACAACCGATAACGGTGATAACTGGACGACAAACACCGACAAGCTGCCCTCCATCGGCGTAACCGACCTTGTGATAAAACCCGATGACAGCAACGTGATGTACATGGCTACCGGGGATGGCGACCATGGAGACACTTACAGCATCGGCGTCATGAAGACAACAAACGGCGGTGCCTCGTGGAACACCACGGGCCTGAACTGGGCCACTTCGCAGTCAAGGGTGATCAGCAGGCTGATCATGCACCCGACTGACTACAACACGCTTTATGCCGCGTCGAACAACGGTATCTATAAGACCACCGACGGCGGGGCAAACTGGGCATTATTGCTTTCCGGCAATTTTAAGGACATGGAGCTGAAGCCGGGTTCGCCGGCCACTATATACGCCTGCGGAACGAGAATATATCGTTCGACCAATTCCGGCTCGAGCTGGGCAGAGCTTACGAACGGCCTGCCGGCATCCGGGCAGAGGGTGGCCATGGCAGTATCGGCAAAGAATCCGTCAATTGTCTATGCTCTATACTCAAACTACAGCTCGGGGCTGCTCGGAGTTTACAAATCGACGGACAGCGGCGACAGCTGGATGCAAAAAGCAGGGTCGTCGCCTAATTTCCTTGGCTGGGATCCCAATGGCGGCGATACCGGCGGGCAGGGATGGTACGATCTGTGCATTGCAGCATCGCCGATAGATGATAATGAAGTGATTGTCGGCGGCGTCAACATGTGGAAATCGACTGACGGCGGCGAAAGCTGGGGCATCAGCTCTATGTGGTACGGTTATGGCAACATAGCTGAGGTGCACGCCGATCACCACGATCTGTGGTATGTTCCGGGCACCGGCACTTGCTACGTCGGCAATGATGGCGGGATTTACCGCACGAAGGATGCCGGCAAAACATGGGAATGGATTGGTTCCGGGCTGAAAACCACGCAGTTCTATAAAATCGGCGTGTCGCAGACAAATCCCGACGTCGTGGTTGCAGGCGCTCAGGATAACGGCACTAAGGTCAGGGCAGGCTCGGGCGACACCTGGCTGGATTACATCGGCGGAGACGGTATGGAATGCGCCGTTGACCCGACTGACGACAAGACCATTTACGGGGAATTATACTACGGCAGCGTGATCGTCAGCCAGGATGGCGGCTATGACGGGCGCGACTTTGTAAGCGCCTCGCAATTCAATGAAAGCGGCGCCTGGGTGACACCCTATCAGCTGCACCCGCAGGACCCGAACACATTTTATATAGGCTACAAAGACATCTATAAATCAACGGATTTCGGTTCGAACTGGAGCAAGATATCGAATTTCGGCACCGGGTCTGTATTGACAATAATCCACGTAGCGCCGGCGAACCCGAATTTTATTTTCGCCAGCAACGGCTGGAATCTGATGAAGACCACCGACGCGGGTAACTCGTGGTCGAGTCTTAACATGCCTTCAGGATACTATCTCTCGGATATAAAAACATCTGAAGCAAATGCCAACGAAGTGTGGCTTTGCTTCTCGGGCTACGGGAGCGATCAGAGGGTGTTCCATTCGGCAAACGGGGGCCTCACCTGGAGTGACATCTCGTATAACCTGCCGGCGGTGCCCTGCAATACGCTTCTGAAACAGGATAAGACCGGCAGGCTTTACGCCGGGACAGACATTGGAGTATATTACCTCGACAATAACAGCAGCCGCTGGATGGATTTCAACAACGGCCTGCCGAACGTGACCGTGAGCGAGATCGAGCTGCAAAAAAGCTCCTCGAAACTTCGTGCAGGAACATTCGGCAGGGGGCTTTGGGAAGTGCAGGTGTTCAACGGCGAGGCGCCGACATTGGCATCGCCGGCGAATGCTTCGACTAATCAGCCTCTTGACGTCATTCTGAAATGGAACCAGGTTATTCTTGCAGATTCATACACCGTGCAGGTGGCAGCCGACGCTGAATTCTCGTCGCTTGTGGTGAATCAGTCGGGAGTGTCCGGACTGCAATTGGCCGTGAGTTCGTTGCAGCCCTTGAAGAAATACTATTGGAGGGTAAAAGCTATGAACGGAGAGGCCGGTGGTGACTGGTCTGCAACGTGGAGCTTCACCACGCTCAACCCTCTTCCGGCAAAACCCGTCCTGGCCTCGCCCTCCAACAACGCCGTCAGCCAGCCGCTCACGCTCACACTGAAATGGAACGCTGCCGAACACGCGCAGAAATACAGCATTCAGGTGGCAAGCGATGCTGCATTCTCGAGTATCATCCTGCAGGGCAGCGATATAACGGGGCTTGAGTACCGCGCGGAAAACCTCGCTGCCGGCACCAAATACTACTGGCGCGTGAAGGCTGTAAATAACTATGGCGAGAGCTCATGGAGCGATTCGCGGTACTTCACTACCATCGGCGGCCTGCCTGCCGTACCTCAGCTGTCGGCACCGGTTTCAGGCTCGATCAACATGCCGCTCAAGCTTGCCCTGAGCTGGAAAGCTGCTCAGAATGCTGCTACATACCGGATTCAGGCAGATGATAATTCGAATTTCTCCTCACCTGTTATCAACATTTCAGGAATCAACAGCCTGAGCTTCGAAGCCGAAGGGCTTGCCAGGAAAACTAAATACTACTGGCGCGTGATGGCTGTTAATGCTTTCGGCTCGTCGGCCTGGTCGGAAACCTGGAATTTCACGACAGGATCCGGCCTGATGGTGAACCTGGAAGACAAGGAAATTTGCCAGGGCACACCGGCCGATATCGGCACTTTTGATTCGAAGGGGTCATTGATAACCGTCACGGGCGGCTCCGGCAATTATCAATACAGCTGGATCCCCTCAGGCGGGCTGATCAATGCCGGCACGGGCAACCCGACTGTGGTCAATCCGCAGTACACATACACGATCGGTCTTTACGTGACTGACAAGGAATCGGGAGAGTCTGCACGCGGGACGATGAACCTGCACGTGAACAAGAATCCGGTAGTATCCCTGCCGGTATTCAAGCGCTCGATCTTTGGTGTCCCGTTCGACCTGAATGATGAGATTATTTCAATCACGGGCGGCACGGAGCCATACGTGAAAAAGTGGTTCGATCAGGGCGGCAGCAGGCTTGAAAGCAGCATCGTTACCCCTCCGCTCGGGCTGTATCGGTACAGCGTTAAGGTGCAGGATGCCGTCGATTGCGAAT
>CAZIHB010000308.1:0-3670 GCA_964538535.1 uncultured Hyphomicrobiales bacterium
GGGGCTCTATCCGGTTGGCGAGGGGGCGGGATATGCCGTCATGTTCGGGGCAGAATAGTATAGATCCGTGAATGTAGGTATCCTCAGGGCCTTGTTGGCCGAGGCAAACACGCTCGCGCCGCCGGTGATCTTCAGGTTCACGTCCATGCCGGGGAATGCCTTGAAGCCGAAGGCGGTGTTATCGTTCAGCATCACGCCGAACGATGCCGAGCAGATGCCGGCCGTGACGGAATGCTCGAGGAAGAGGCTTGTATTCACGCGGCTGTCGCTTCTCGTAAACATGGCTCCGCCCTCGCCCGGCACGCTAATCGGCGTTGAGAGGGGTTTGCCGAGCACGTTGCTGAGGATCCCCTCGTAGCGCACCTCCACGCCGGCCGATGTCGTGCCTAAGTCAGATATGTATGAAAGGTTGGCCCCGCCGCCGAGCACGTCCGTGCGATGATAATTGTGATTTTTGTACCATGACGGGGCGGCATTCCTGAACAGCTCGAATTTATCGTTGTGCCTGCGCCAGTAGAGTGACGGGGTGAAGCGCAGGCCCGTGCCGGCGGTGTATTTAATGGTCGCGAACGTTGTCCGGGTGCGCTCGAACTGGTCCGGATATTTTGCCGAGTAGAAGCTGTTGGCCCCGAATGCCTTATCCGTGTATCCGGCCTGGGCTTCCAGCGTGCCGCCGGCCAATCGGGTTCCCGCCCGGTAGAAGAAATTCGCGAGATTATAATCCGTGTTGGGCATGTATCCTTCCGAATTTTTCTTTGTGAACGACACGTAGTTGTTCACTCTGCCCAAGTTGAAGCAGCCGCCTGCAGCGGCGGAATACGTGTTATATTCTCCCTCGGATAATGACAGGTGAAGATTTCTTCTCCCGGCAGAATTCGTTATTATGTTAATCGCCCCGCTGAAGGCGTTCGGCCCGTAAACCCTCGAGGCGGGGCCCTGGAGTATCTCGATCCGCTCCACGTTGTCGAGCTCGATGGGCAGGTTCATGTTGTGGTGGCCCGTCTGCGGGTCATTGATTTTAATACCGTTCAGCAGGATCAGCGTTTGGTCGAAAGTGCCGCCGCGCATGGAAATATCTGATTGCACTCCGAAATTGCCCCGCTGGCGGACGTCCACGTTGACGGCGTATTCAAGCAGGTCCTGTATGCTGCGCGCGGGGGCGTTGGCAATTTCCTCCTTTCCAATCACGGTGAGCATCCTGCCCGCCTCGGACCACAGCATCGGCACGCGCGCGGCCGTTACGACCACCTCGTCCGTCGTCACCACCCTTTCCGGCCGCGCGGTGTCTCCCCGCGAGTATGCCTGCATCCCCGCCAAAATAATTATTGCCGCGATTGCATTGATATTCTTTAATAACATATTTCTTCCATAAAAAACATAAAATAACATCATATAACGCCACACCGGGGTTATGCACCATCGGGAAACCAGCCCAAACGGGCAGGCCAAAACTAAGGAGAAATATAATCCTGCTAAAATAATCTTGTTTCAGGATTTGCAAATTGCGGCCCGCCGCGGTTTTTTTCCCCCGCAGGGCCGCGGCCACACAGTGGCGAGCGTGCCGCGGCAATCCGGCACCCTGCTTGCAGGCCCGAGTATAACTGCATGTATGGCAAGAAGGTATTGCCGAAAATCCGTCCCCCTTATTGCAAAATCCATTGCATTCTTGAAAATTTTCTGCTATATTGAATTACTTTTTATTAGCTAAGCTAAAAAAAATAGTTAAGCATAAAGCCGTCAGCACCGAAATGCCTCGCTTTTTGTTGATCGGCAGCTATTTGAAGCATGGAGCCCGGGGCAAAGGCTTCATGATGGAAATTAATGCCGGCAACGGCAAAAATATCGGAGGAATTGGATTGGACAACAAGAAAGAGCTGGAACGCGCGGAGCTGCACCGCACGATATGGAGCATTGCAAATGACCTGAGGGGGAGCGTGGACGGATGGGACTTCAAGCAGTACGTGCTCGGGATGCTCTTCTACCGCTATATTTCCGAGAATCTGACATCATTCGTCAACGACGGCGAGCACTCGGCCGGGAATTACAATTTCGACTACGCGAAGCTGCCCGACAGAGTGGCGGAGGGCGAAAGAGCTGATTTAGTCCGCTCCAAGGGATTCTTCATCCTGCCGAACGAGCTGTTCGAGAACGTGCACGCGCGCGCGAAAGATGATGAAAACCTGAACGTGACTCTGGAACGCGTCTTCAAGAATATCGAGGCCTCCGCCGTCGGGACGCCGAGCGAGAGCGATTTCAAGGGCCTCTTCGATGATATTGACGTGAACAGCAACAAGCTCGGGCCGACTGTGGCTAAGCGCAACGAGAGGCTGGTGATGCTCATGAACGGCGTGGCAGATATGAAGCTTGGCGATTACAAGGACAACACGATTGACGCTTTTGGCGATGCTTATGAATTTCTTATGGGCATGTATGCTTCCAACGCGGGAAAAAGCGGCGGAGAATACTACACGCCACAGGAAGTCTCCGAGCTGCTGACGCGGATCGCGCTGGCCGGGAGAACCGAGGTGAACAAGGTCTATGACCCCGCCTGCGGCTCCGGCTCGCTGTTGCTCAAGTTTGCCAAAATTCTCGGGAGGGACAAGGTCAGGCAGGGATTCTTCGGCCAGGAAATCAACATCACCACCTACAACCTCTGCCGTATCAACATGTTCCTGCACGACATCGACTATGATAAATTCGATATCGCCCACGGCGACACCCTGACCGACCCGCGGCACTGGGACGACGAGCCTTTCGAGGCCATTGTTTCCAACCCGCCCTATTCAATCAAGTGGAAAGGCGACGGCGACCCGATACTGATCAACGACCCGAGGTTCTTCCCCGCGGGGGTGCTCGCCCCGAAGTCCAAAGCCGACCTCGCCTTCATCATGCACAGCCTTTCATGGCTTGCCACCAGCGGAACCGCCGCCATCGTCTGCTTCCCGGGAGTGATGTATCGCGGGAACTCCGAGCAGAAAATCCGTAAGTACCTGATTGACAACAACTACATCGACTGCGTGATTCAGCTGCCCGACAACCTTTTCTACGGCACCACGATAGCCACGTGCATCATGGTGATGAAAAAATCAAAAATGGACAACTCCACGCTCTTCATCGATGCCTCGCGGGAGTGCACGAAGGTGACGAACAGCAACAAGCTGACGCCGGACAACATCGAGACGATACTGGATGCCTTCACGGGCAGGAAGGACCTGCCGCACTTCTCCAGGCTCGTGCCGAACTCCGAGATTGCCGAACAGGATTACAACCTCTCCGTCTCCACTTACGTGGAGCAGGAGGACAAGCGCGAAAAAGTGGACATCGCCCGGCTGAATGCCGAGATTGAAAGGATCGTGGCCCGCGGGGACGCGCTGCGCGCGGAGATTGCAAAAATAGTCGCGGAAATCGAGGCGGGGGCATGATGGCTGACTTCCGCTTCATGATATACCGCTCCGCCGATGAAGACGTTTCTGTGCGCCCAGCCCTAAAGGACGAAAACATTTGGCTGACGCAAAAAGCAATGGCAGAGCTTTTTGCCGTTGAAGTTTCTGCAATATCAAAGCATCTTGCCAATATTTTTGCAGAAGGTGAACTAAATATTGATTCAACTGTTTCCAAAATGGAAATAGTTCAGCAGGAAGGCTCTCGCAGTGTGAAAAGAAAAGTTGAT
>CAZIHB010000309.1:0-3654 GCA_964538535.1 uncultured Hyphomicrobiales bacterium
CGAGTGAATGCCCCGAAAAACCGGCCGGGCCCCTTCCCGACGCCGCGGGCACCTGCATGTTCAGGCCTGTTATAAGGCTCTGACCCGGAGCATATTCTTTTTTAAAAAATAAGCCCGCGGCTGATCTCATTAAGATTATCCCGCGGGCCGCCATACACTTTTGAACCCAAAACATTTTTGCTGCCTGACTAATTATCGTTTACCGACTTGTAGAGGTCTTTCAGTTTTTTTCTTAAATGCAGCACTGCATAGCGTTTCCGTGCCAGCAGGGTGTTTATGTTAACTCCGGTCTGCTCGCTCATCTCGCGGAAAGATACACCTTCGAACTCGTTTTTCACGAAGACTTCCCTTTGCTCGTAGGGCAGTTCTTCGAGGCCTTCCTGCACGGATTCCCAGATAGTCTTTCTCAGCAGGTCGCTCTCGGGGCCGCTGCCATAATCTCCGAGAAAATTCTCGAAGGAATCAACGCCTTCTTCAGCCTGGCCGGGCGTCTGCATGTCGGAGAAAGTTTCGGCTCTTTTCTTTCGGTATGAATCAATAATACGGTTCCTGACTGCGGTGAACACCCAGGATGCGATGTTTTCAATTGGCTTTTGAATATTCGCAGAGGCCGCAAGAACGTTAGTAAAAACATCCTGCAATATGTCTTCGGCCTCTTCCTGGCTGCGAACGCGCTGGCGTATGAATCCCAGGAACTTCTTACGATCCGTGCGGAACAGACTTTCAATTTGCATAGCTAGATCCATATTCTCCCTCCCTCGCGAAGATTTAACCCCGGTTTTTCCCTTAGTTGACTTTTTTTTCAATCTCTCACCACTACCTTGTGCACCAATTTTTGTGAATCTCTGCCTCGTGGCAGTTGCTCAGGGCGATTCCCTCAGTTCAATCGAGTTAAAATTTCTTTCGCCAACCTCCGTCTCCAACGATTTTTTTCTCAACAGTCTCTATATCTATAGACACAAAAAACCGCAAAAGGTTTCAAAATAATTTGGCTGAGCTAAATTTTTTATTTATTCGAGGCTAACTGACATTCTGTCATTTTAGACCCGCATAAATACTACTGTGTAAATACCGTGCCAATTTTCCAATGTTTTCAAATCACCGCGTTTTCATCTTTTCGGGCCGGGGCCGGAGCGTCCTTTCCCGCTCCGGCTCGGGGATCCCGATTACTCTTCGATTTTTCTTATTCTGATTTCAAAGCCGAGTCAACTATCGAGTCGTCAGCTATGTTTGGCAGTGTTACTTTCAGTTTGGGTTCGTTTGCCATAGCTCTTTTGATGGCAAAGAGAGCCTCTTTGTTGCGCGCCCAGCTTCTGCGGGCGATGCCGTTATTGACGTCCCAGTGGAGCATGAGTTTAAGCCTTCGTTCAGCGTCTGCCGTGCCATCGAGCACCATGCCGAAGCCGCCGTTGATCACCTCGCCCCAGCCGACGCCGCCGCCGTTGTGGATCGAGATCCACGTGGCGCCGCGGAAGCCGTCGCCTATGACGTTCTGCACTGCCATGTCGGCAGTGAATGACGACCCGTCATAGATGTTGGACGTCTCGCGATAGGGCGAATCCGTCCCCGAAACGTCGTGATGATCGCGCCCGAGCACGACAGGCCCTGAGAGCCTGCCATCCCTGATGGCATCGTTGAAGGCCTTGCTGATTTTGATTCGTCCCTCCGCGTCTGCGTAGAGAATCCTTGCCTGCGAACCGACCACGAGCTTGTTCTCGCCTGCCTGCTCTATCCAGGTCAGGTTGTCCTGCAATTGCTGCCGTATCTCTACGGGGGCTGTTTCCATCATTTCGCGGATCAGGCTCGCCGCGATTTTGTCCGTTGTTTCAAGGTCGTCCGCCCTGCCGGAAGCGCACACCCAGCGAAACGGGCCAAAGCCGTAGTCGAAGCACACGGGGCCCATTATGTCTTGGACGTACGACGGGTAGCGGAACTTGTTCCCGTTCATCACATCGGCGCCGGCCCTGCTTGCTTCAAGCAGGAAGGCGTTGCCGTAATCCCAGAAATACATGCCGTTCCGTGAAAGCTTGTTGATCGCCGCCACCTGCCTGCAGAGCGAGGCACGCACCCTTTTTTTGAATTCCTCGGGTTCCTCGGCCATCATCTTGTTCGACTCTTCAAAGCTGAGCCCGACGGGATAGTAACCGCCGGCCCAGGGATTGTGAAGCGAAGTCTGGTCCGATCCCAGCTCCACCTTCACGTTCTTCTCCGCAAGCGCTTCCCAGAGGTCAACCACGTTGCCGAGATAGCCGAGCGAAACGGCCTCTTTCCCGGCGCGTGCTTTCCCGATCCGCGCGATCAGCTCGTCAAGGTTGGTGAAGTACTCGTCCAGCCACCCCTGATCATATCTTTTCATGAGAGCCTTGGGGTTGATTTCCGCCACCACGCCCACGCAGCCCGCGATCACGGACGCCTTGGGCTGAGCGCCGCTCATGCCGCCAAGGCCTGATGTGACAAACACCTTGCCGCCAAGGCCGCCGTCGCCGTGCATCCTGCCCGCGTTGAGCACGGTGATTGTTGTCCCGTGCACTATGCCCTGCGGCCCGATATACATGTAGGAGCCCGCGGTCATCTGGCCGTACTGCGACACGCCGAGAGCGTTGAACTTCTCCCAGTGCTCGGGCTTCGAATAGTTGGGTATCACCATGCCGTTGGTCACTACCACCCTTGGAGCGTCGGCGTGCGACGGGAACAGGCCCATCGGGTGGCCGCTGTACATGGCAAGGGTCTGGTCATCAGTCATCTCGGCGAGGTATTTCATCGTCAGCCTGTACTGTGCCCAATTCTGGAATATCGCGCCGTTTCCGCCGTAAATTATCAGCTCTTCAGGATGCTGAGCCACCGCGGGGTCGAGATTGTTCTGTATCATCAGCATTATCGCAGCCGCCTGCTTCGACTTGCACGGGTATTCCTCCACGGCACGGGCACGCATCTCGTACGAGGGGCGAAGCCGGTACATGTAAATCCTTCCGTATTTCCTCAGTTCCTCTGCAAATTCAGGTGCCAGCAACGCGTGGTGCTTCGGGTCGAAGTATCTCAGCGCGTTCCTTAAGGCGAGGTTTTTCTCCTCGCCGCTTAAGATATCCATCCTTTTCGGAGCGTGGCTCACATTTATGTCGAGCTCCCTCGGCTCCGGCAATATATCGGGAATCCCTGTTAATATTTCTTTTTGAAAATCGTTCAAAACTTTACCCTTCAAATTTGATCTTAATCATTTCAACAAAGCTTCTATTTTTTCTTCGCTCAATTTGCACTTCTCGAATATTTCTCTCACCAGTTTCCATGGATAAATGCCGGTGTCGTGCCCGTCTCCCCAGGCAGCGGCAATGGCATAATTCCCCGTCACGATGAGCTCTTTAAGGTCATTCCTGCCCTCTTTATATATCTTCATCAGGCCCGCGGTGCCTTTCCTTTCGCCAAATTCCCCGCAGCACTCGGCGCAGGGGCATTCGTCCCTCAGCGCTTCGGTTTTTATCGTGGCCCTGAATCCGTCGGGCCATTCAGCTTCAAGCAGATACCTGCTCACTCTTTTTATACTTTTCGGCTGCATTCCTCGTCTCTTTATCCGTTGCGTCAATTTTCTTTAACTCCCCGCTTTCTCCACGCGGGAGAGGCGGGTATTTATTCTTTTTTCTTGCCTTTTTTTTTTTTGTC
>CAZIHB010000310.1:0-3626 GCA_964538535.1 uncultured Hyphomicrobiales bacterium
ACACAAGGAATTACAAACCAAAAAGAATTGGGAATTATACCTGCCGCATTACAGCTCAGAATGGATGCTACAGCACTTCCGATATTATCACGGTAACAACGGTTTCAGTGGAAGAAAATGAAAGTAAAATCTCGATATATGAAGTTACAGGCGGAAAAGAGCTGAGAATATGGCTGCAATCGGGCGGGCTGCCGGTATATGCCGAAGTATTCAATCTTCTCGGCAGCAAAGTGCTCGAGAAAGAGTTCCTCTCAGTATCAGAATGCTGCACGATAAATACATCAGGATTGCAACCCGGGGTGTACATCCTCCGTATCAGAGCCGGCAACAATATGATAACCCGCATATTCATAAACGAATAAGGTGGGGATCCCATTTCCAGAATCAGGGAATGGATTGAAAAAATAAAATATTAATCCCGCTCGTTCGAGAGTTTCATAGGCCAGGTTGCTTCGCAAACAAATATACCGGGAAAGACATGAAAGAAAGCGGCAAATCCTACGAAGTATTGATGAAATCCCTCGAAGAGAAATCGAAGGAGTTAAATTGCATCTATGAGATTGAAGAAATTTTCAACTCGCCCGATGATTCACCCGATAAAATTCTGACAAGCACAGCAGTAGTAATCACCAAAGGAATGCGCTTCCCCGAGCTGGCAAAAGCAAGAATCGTGGTTGACGAAGATGTGTATGATTCTCCCGGCTGGAAATCCACACAGTGGTTTATCAGTGCCGACATCAGAGTGCAGGATGAAACTGCAGGCACGATAACGGTTGCATACACTGAAAAAATACCTGAGATGGAGGATGAGATATTTCAGCCGGAAGAAATCCGCCTATTAACAACAATTGCCGACAGAGCCGGACATTTTATCTTCCACAGGCGGCTTAAATCAATCCTGAACAACATTAATAACAAAAGCAAAATCGAAGTGCAGGCAAAACCGGAGTGGGAAGTAGTGCTGGAGATGCTCAAAACGACCGACAGAAATCTTTTCTCAATTCTTGCCCGAAAAATGCTTAACCATATGTTTTGCAAGGGAATCAGCGAGGCCGGAGAGCTTTTTGCCCGAATGGGGTCCAACCCTGATTTTGATGTAAGCGTTGAAATAAACACTCCATCCAAAAGGCAGGTGCTTGATAACCTGTTTAATATCGGGCTTGAAATCTACTACGCTGCCTCGGGATATTTCAGTGGAGATGAGCTGCGCTCGCTTATTCACAAGTGGATCAACGAAGAAAAGGCGTCATATCTCGTCAAGGCACTGGCCAATCTGAATACTTCGCTCTACGAAATTTCTGATGCAGTCAGGAAATATTACCAAATCGGACAGGAGCTCGAAAACAACAAATCCCCGACATCAATCGGCATAAAGGCATCGCTCATCAGGAAAATTTTCACTGATCAGCTCGAGTACATCAATATAGCCAAGAATTATTCGACCATCGAGGATTTCTTCAACTTATCGCAAAGGATCATTATTTCAGCCGAGAGTCACGGGAAGCTCGGTGGAAAAAGCGCGGGTATATTCCTCGCTCAGAAAATATTGAGAAAGGCAAGCGAATACAGCAGCATTTTCGACAAAGTGAAGGTGCCCAAGACCTGGCATATCACTTCCGACGGCCTGATGAACTTCATCTATTACAATAACCTTGAGGATATAATAGAACAAAAGTACAAAACCATGGATGAAATCCGCCAGGAATATCCTCATATCATTCAGGCTTTCAAGAATTCGCATTTTTCACCCGAGATTCTGAACGGCCTTTCCCGCGCCCTCGATGATTTCGGAGAAGTGCCTATCATCGTGAGAAGTTCAAGCCTGCTCGAGGATAGGATGGGATCTGCATTTGCCGGAAAATATAAGAGCCTCTTCCTGGCCAACCAGGGGAAAAAATCCGACAGGCTGGAAGCCCTTGTTGATGCCATAGCAGAAGTTTACGCTTCCACCTTCGGCCCTGACCCCATCGGATATCGGGCTGAAAAGGGTTTTCTTGATTTCAACGAAGAAATGGGAATAATGATTCAGGAAGTAGTGGGAAAAAAAGCCGGAAATTATTACTTTCCGGCATTTGCAGGAGTTGCTTTCACGTTTAACGAATTTCGATGGTCACCGAGAATTAAAAGGGATGACGGGCTTATCAGGATGGTTGCCGGCCTTGGCACAAGAGCCGTGGACAGGGTAGGGAATGATTACCCGGTGCTGGTCGCCCCGGGCCGCCCTGAGTTGCGATTAAGCCTGACCGCGCAGGATATGCTCGGTTATGCTCCAAAATTTATTGATGTGATCAACCTGAGTAAGAACACCTTCGAAACAATCGAAATATCGATGATGATCAAAGAGATCGGCAACGATTTCCCTATGCTGAACGAGCTGTTTTCAATCATTGACGATACCCATCTGAGAGCACCTGTCGGACTGGGCATCAATGTTAAACATGACGATATCATTGTCACATGCGATAATCTGATAAACAAGACCGATTATATTAAAACGATCAGGGAAATACTTACAGAGATCAACACCAAGATGGGAATGCCGGTTGACATCGAATTTGCCTGCGACGGAGAATCGCTCTACCTGCTTCAGTGCCGCCCGCAAAGCTCTTCGGTGGAAACTGCCTCGGCAGTCATCCCGACCGACATCGAGCGGGAAAAAATCGTCTTCACAGCCAACAGGTACGTATCAAACGGTTCGGTGCCTGATATAGCTTATATCGTTTATATTGATCCTGAAGAATACTCGAAGCTGGCTAATTATGATGATTATATCAACGTGGGGACGGCCGTTTCCAAATTGAACAAGATGCTGCCAAGGAAAACATTCATTCTGATGGGGCCGGGGCGGTGGGGAAGCCGAGATGAAGT
The DNA here is from genome assembly GCA_964538535.1 of uncultured Hyphomicrobiales bacterium. GTDB lineage: Bacteria > Bacteroidota > Ignavibacteria > Kapaibacteriales > UBA2268 > CAZIHB01. The sequence goes on from CAZIHB010000310.1 coordinate 2,869, forward strand.
AAAGCTGGGAGTGAAAGTAACATATTCTGATATAAACAACACTGCAGTGCTGATTGAAATTGCCAAAACTAAAGGATCCTACACGCCAGATCTGTCTTTCGGCACGCATTTTTTCCAGGACCTGGTGGAGGCCCAGATACGGTACCTTCCACTTTATCCAGATGACGAGAATACCATTTTCAATGAAGATTTTCTGCGCAACTGCGAAAATACTCTCACGCGCTACCTGCCCGAGTACTCGGATTTATCACGCGTTGTGAAAGTCATAAACGTAAGGGAAGCCACGAGTGGAAACATATTGAGAGTACTTTTCAATGCTGATAGGGACCAGGCCCTTGCAATGATATCAGGGAAAAAACAGCACGTGCACTTTGAATCTCCGCTCGGCGGTAAGGTTATTTCCGAATCTTACAGCGAGCCCCTGCAGTGGAGGCTGCGAATGGCTGAAAGCATCGCCTTGAAGATGGATCCCGAGAGATTCGGCATCGAGGCTGTTTATCTCTACGGCACCGTTTTCAACGAGACAGCAGGCCCGAAATCCGATATTGACATTCTCGTGCATTTCAAAGGCACTGATGAGCAATTGCGGGAGTTCAAAATCTGGCTTGAAGGCTGGAACCTGTGCCTTAGCCAGATCAATTTCAACCGGTCGGGGTACTCAGTGGAGAAAATACTTGACGTAACTATACTTAATGAGCATGAGATTATGGAGCAGAAGTATTACGCGGAGCTGATAAATCCCCTTAAGCACAATTCAA
>CAZIHB010000311.1:0-3625 GCA_964538535.1 uncultured Hyphomicrobiales bacterium
TTCCACTCGATGCAGCCAATTCCCGCGCATAGCTCGACAATAATCACCTATGGCTCGGCAGAGATATCTGCCGGCGACGTTAGCGCGAAAGTGTACGACTTTTTTGGAAATGAAATAAAAGGCAAAAGGGAGTTATGGACGGAGTTCAACAGGAGCACCGGTTTTGGCAGGATGGAAATCGATTTGAGTGGTCTGGCTAACGGAATTTATATTGTCAGGGTGGCGAATGGCAGCAATTCATTTGCCAAAAGTATCATAATATCGAATTAGGAGCCGTCATGAAAAAGAATATTATTATTACTTTTATGATTTCAATGGTTTGCGGATTTACATTGAAAGGCGAAGCTCCGGGAGGAAGGTTTTATGGTTTGCCGGCATTTGGAATGAGTAAGGATTACTGGTCTTCTTATTACGATTTTCTTCAGGATGGCGACAAATACTATGCTTTTGGTACAAATTCGATGGTTACGCTCAACTCGCAACTGGATTCGATCGCTTTAGATTTGAATATTCTCGGCGAAGGTGAAGCATTTAAGGAATGCCTCTTAGACAAATACTCAAGGCCTGTAATATTAACATCTTATAGTGTTATTGTGAAGCAGGACGGAGACTGGAAGCACTATAATAAAAAAAGCGGCCTGCCATCCAAGCAATGTTATGGTATGGCAAAGGCCTCGAACGGGGATATTTATATCACGTCCTATGACGGCTTAATAAAGTATGACGGCGACAAATTCGAACTTGATACGCTCACTTTCAGTATGTATTCCGAGGATATATCTCATTTCTCGTCCTTTGACGGGCAGATTGCGACGAAAGGAGACACGGTATATTTCGTTTCCGTGGCAAACGATATCGTGAAGTACTGCGACGGCAAAATAGTAAATAAATTCCCGATCAAAAGAATGGTTGATGGCGATATCCAAAGTATCGGGAATTTAAATAACGACGGAGGCAGCATATATTTTACTCTCCGTCACAATAAGTCCCATACGAACAAATTAATGAAGTTCGATTCCGATACGAGCGAAGTAATTGATTTCTACAAAACAAAGAGCCTTTGCGCCGACAGTGCCGGCTTCGGGATAGTTAGTTGCTTCGACCGCAAGGGCAGAATATGGGGAGTATCCCGCTATACGAGCTACAAAAATCAACTGCAAAGTAAAATATCATACTATGACGGAAGCAAATGGATTGAGCCGAAGCTGGATCGTGGGTACGAATATCTCATTGTTTGGCGAATGAAATGCATAGGCAATAAGATATTTTTTGCCTCGCAAAGCGACAAAGGGATGGGCTCGATTGTTTACGACGACGATCCGACCACGGTCGAGGAAAACGAAGCTTCAGCGTTGGCCGGGATTTTCCCCAATCCCGCGCGGGGCATGGTGCGAGTGAGCTGCCGGGTGGAGAATAATTGCGACGTGTCGGCTGGCATCGTGGACATGTTCGGCAGGGAAGCCGCCGTCGTGATGAGCGCGCGGTTTATGGCCGCCGGCGATCACGCTATTGATTACGACGCGTCATCGCTTCCGCCGGGAGTATATTTCCTGATCATGCATATTGGCGCAAAGACGGAATCCGTCAGGATGATAATATCACGCTGACGTTTTCGGATATACAAGCATCAACAGGGCGGGGCAATCCTGCCCTTTTTTATTGCGAGGCGGCGGCGAAATATCAAAACGGCAGCCATTTTCTAAAGCATATTAGCAATTTCTCTAATAATTATTCTTGCGGGGCAGTCAATGTATATTATTCGATAATATCAGCCCGCGCCTGGAGCGGGCTGTTACCAATTTCTGCAACCTTTAAAAAAATAATTTGCATAGTAATTGAAACATTCTTAGATTAGAAACGTAACAATGTTATGTTACGTTTTACGTTTTAATTGAACACAGGCTTGTTGCGCTATTTGGAGGCTGATATGATTGAGGATGATTTGATTTCGAAGAAGGACCTGCTGTCGCTGGCGGGGATATCCTACGGCCAGCTTTACAGGTGGAAGCGAAAGAACCTGATACCCGAGGAGTGGTTCGTCAGGAAATCGACCTTTACCGGTCAGGAAACATTTTTCCCGAGGGACAGAATGCTCGCGAGGATAGACAAGATTAAGAATATGAAAGATGGATTATCTCTCGACGATCTTGCTGAAGTCTTCTCGCCGATGCCGGCCGAGATAAGGCACACCGCCGACGAACTTCCCGCGATGGGCATTGTCTCCGCCGAGGTGGTCAGTCGCTTCAAGTCGATGCCGGAATTTGAGGGTGTGCTTGATTTCGAACGGATATTCTACCTTTTTCTTGTTGAGAAAATGCTTGCCGGTGGCAACATCAGCCTTGATGAGGGCCGAATGATTCTGGCCGCGATGGTTGAGCATTTTCCAAAATATACCGGCAGGGCTGTCGAACTGTACTTTCTGAGGAAGCTCGGCATATCAACCTGCATGTTGGCGCCCGTGAATGCCGGCATATCGATCGAATCCGGGGCTAAATTGCTTACAGTAATAAATTTAACAAATTATATAGAAGAATTAAAAATTAAATTAGGAAGGTGAGAAATGGATAACGTATCGAAAGGCGATCTCAGAATATCCGGGTCGGGCAGCGCTGCAGGCGGAGAATTTAACGCTGTGGCTATAAGCGGGCATGGCACTATCAATGGCGACATCGACTGCGAAGAATTCAAGATAAGCGGATCGTGCACCGTCAAGGGCAATATCAAGGCCAAAACCGGGAAGGTCAGCGGTTCGGCGAGCATCAGCGGGAGCATAGAGTCGGATTCATTCAAAGTGAGCGGCAGTACGAATATTGGCGGCTCGGTGGACTCCGCGAAATTTAATATTAATGGTTCCGCCGACGTTGACGGCGAGGTGAACTGCGAGGAAATCGAGGTGGGGGGGAGCATTAAGATCGGCGGCGATTGCAATTCCGAGTCGTTTCTGGCGACCGGCCAATTCAAAATCGACGGCTTCCTGAATGCCGGCAAAATCGTCGCGCAGCTCTACGGGCCAAGCCGTGTGAGGGAAATCGGGTGCGAGGTGATCACCGTTAACAAGTGGAAAGGCTTCAGTTTCAGAAATATATTTTCAAGCATCCTCCTGGCCGTGGACGTCTTCGACGGTTTGACGGTGGAGCTGCTTGAGGGTGACGAAATAAACCTTGCAAACACCCGCGCTAAAATCGTGAGGGGCCACAATGTGGTGATCGGCAGGAACTGCGAAATAGATCTGGTTGAGTACCGCGGCGAGATTACCGTGGCCGAGGGCGCCAAAGTGAGGGAGCAGAAGAAAATAGAATAGTGAAGGCAAACTGCAAAAACCTTCCCACAATAATCCGTAAAGCTTGCTGAGCCACGACGCGAATGATCGCCGCGGCATATATTCCGCCCGGCAGTGCAGCGAAGCTGATGCCTGCACGGCCGGACGTGAAACCCGCAACGGGTAGGCACGCCATGCAGCCGAGGCTAAGGTAAACGCGGATCTCGCCGTACGAGCCTGCGTAAAGACCGAGGCACTTGCTTTTTCCGTCGTCATCACCGCGGATGCGGAGATCCATAAGCGCTTGCAATTCAATAGATTCCCGCCTGCGCGGGAATAATTTGTCACAAACAACATTTCATCATG
>CAZIHB010000312.1:0-3615 GCA_964538535.1 uncultured Hyphomicrobiales bacterium
GGCCGTTGAGTGCCTGAGAAAAACCGCGGCAACGGCATCCTGCAGTCGTCATCTCGGCGAAGGCGGAGATCCATAAGCTCTTGCAAATCAATAGAATCCCGCCTGCGCGGGAATGACGGGGCATTATCGGGCACGGCGCGCCGTGCCCCTACGGTTATCCACGTAAACAAGGGCGTGTTAAAAACATGCTGGACCGTCCCTTTCCCGTCGTCATCTCCGCGGAGGCGGAGATCCATAAGCCATTGCAAATCTATAGTTTTCCGCCTGCGCGGGAATGACTTGTCGCTAACAACATTTCATCATGTATTTGCAGGGCCACGGCGGGACTTCCCTCTTTGTTTTTTGGATGGCTTCTTCCGGTGTTGCGCGTATAATATAAATTTAATTGCAGATGGAACGGTTTTTGCTTAAATTTTAGCAAGGGTAACTGTTGATAAGGAGCTGTATTGGAGACAGAGAAGGAAATAACCGTTTTTCTCCTCGAGGATGATATGACGGTCGTGCGGTCGCTGGAAAAAATCATCTCGCGGATTTTTCCCACTGCCACTATCGTTAATATTATGGATGGTGTATCGGCCTGGGAAGCAATAAAAGGTGAAACGCGGCCGGCCGTGATACTTTCCATCATCAACCTGCCGGTGCTGAACGGGCTGCAGCTTCTGAAAAAAATCCGGTCCGACGTGGCTACGAAAGATTCATATGTTATTTTGATCTCCGAGAATGCCGATTCGGAAACAAACCTGAAAGCTCTTCAAACCGGAGCAGACGATTTCCTTACGAAACCGCTGAGCATAGACAGGCTGCTCTCCTGCCTCCGGTCGGCATCGAGGCACCTGCGCACGCATGGCAGCGTAAAGGAGCTCGTCGGCCTGGTCGAAGTTCTGAACAAACAGCTTGATGAAGATTCCAGGGCAATGTATGACCTGATAGTCAAGATGGTCGAAACGCGCATGCCCAAGGAAAAGGATAAGCTCGCGCGCATCGGCGATGCTGCGGCCTGGATAGCCGGCCGCCTTTGCGACACGGAAAAAGAAATTAATGAAATCAGGGATGCAGCCGGCATCTGCACTTGCGGCAGGCTTGCCCTGCCGGAGAACCTGCTTGATAAACCTGTTATGGTTGCCGGCATGATAACCAATGCCGCGATGGAGATCGTGCCCGATTTCGCCCTGAAGCTCACTCAGAAGATCCGTAATTACGAGGGCATGGCGCAGATTCTCCATCACGTTTACGAGAATTTTGACGGCACGGGCATCCCGAAGAAAGTCCAATCCTGGGAAATACCGATCGGTTCGCGAATCCTGAGGGTGGCAATGGACTACGAGGAATTCTTCCAGAAGAATCAAAAAGAAAGCAAAGCGATGGAACTGCTTTATAACGAGTCCAAAAGAATATACGACCACAGGGTGGTGGCGTATTATGATCAATACCTTGCCTCGAAATCCGCCGGCCAGGCAGCAATCGGGCGCCCCGCGAAGGAAAGGGCAGTCGCGCTCAAGGGGCTGGCCGAGGGCATGGTGCTGACAAGAAGCATCATGACTAATAGCGGCCTGATGCTCCTTTCTGCCGGCTCGTCGCTGAAGCCCGATAAAATCGAACGCATCATTGCCATTTCAAAAACCGACCCCATTATCGGAAAAATCTACGTGCGGTGAGCACAGCCGGCATCGCTGACATCAACCGCGCTGCAGCTGTTCTGCCGGGAGCGGCGGCCACCCGGCTTAGATCTTCATTCCTATGCTGAAATATGCCATGTAGGGGCCCCAGATCATGGCTGATGGATCCGATACGAAATGGAATCTCCGGCCTATGGAAAAATTCGCCGGGCCGAGAGGCGTGTCGAGTGATATTTTGAACCCTATGCCATGCCTGAGGTCGCGAAACCTGATATTTTCCGGTCTCGTCCAGGAAGAGCCCAGATCGTAGCGCAGCGACCCGTACGTGTCGAAATAAAGGCTGTACGGGGATTTCACCCTGTACTCAAGCGAACCCGTGATGATCTGCCGCCCCCTTTCCTCGTCCTCCCTCATGCCGTAGAAGCTGTCTTCACCCCCGAGAGAGAATGCTTCCGGCATCGGCAGGGATTCATCCGCAGCACCAAAAAACAGCGACGGCCTTATAGTGCTCGCGCCGAAGCTCGAATTGGTTCTGAACATGAACTTAGCTTTCGAGAAGCCGACAGCGTCGGATGTATGCAGCAGGCTTGTTTCAAGCGAAAGATCAATCAATGCCCCGCTCACGGGGAAGTCGGACCTGTCCTCCGAATCATACACGCTGCCAATTTTGATCGTGCCGATTGAATAATAACCGGGCGCGTTCTCGCCTTTCTTGTAGTATCTCTGCTTTTCGAGCCTGAAATCGACACCGAGGCGGCCTTTTTTTTCTATCTGAGTGCCGATCATATACTTGCACCCGTATAGCTCCTCGTAGTACTCCCCGGTTTTTTCCTTGCTGAACCTGTCCCTGGACTGGTCTGTATCGTAGGTATATATATTCCCGTTCTTGTTGGAGAAATAAATGCTGAACGAGTTCGCCATCAAGGTGTTATATATTCTCGAGTTGCCTATGGCAAGCATCGCGAGCTGGTTCCTCTCGCCCCCGGCAAGGCGTATATTCAGCCGGGTGCCGCGGTTGAACAGGTTTTCCTGTGTCAGGTCAATCCCGGCCTGAGTTTTTCTCTCGTTGTCAACCCTGCCCCCAAACCTTATCGCCTGCGATCCTGCCTCGGTCACATTTATATTCACGTACATGCCCCTGCCCACGGGTGCTTTCTGCGGCTCGATGTCCACGTTCTGAAACAGCCCGGTGCTGATGAGGGATTCCCAGCTTTGCAAAATCTTGTCAGCCGTAAGAACGTCTCCTTTTTTCAGCTTCAGATCGCGGCGGACAAACTCGTCGTTCAAAGTCTCGAGCCCCCTGATTGTCAGCATCATCACACGGCCTTCGTCCGCCGTATATACCAGGTGGCCCGTGCCTTGATCGAAAGCCGTTCCGGAAACCTCGGCAAATGAATAGCCCGACTTGCGAAATTCCTTCAGCAGGCTGTATTTCATCTCGGCGGCCACGGCTGGGCTGTAGTACGTGTTTTTCTTCCTCAGCTCGAGGCTGTCGATGAATCGGAGTATATCTTTATTATTTGTCCCTTTCAATTCAATGCTGCTTATAATCGGATTTTTTTCCGCGTGAATAGCTGCGCGGCCGGCGGCCGTGTCTATCCTGCAGAGCAGTTTCTCGTAGTCGCCCTGCCCGCGGAGCCGCGTGAGGAACATGAGCATTCTGCCGATATTATCATGTCCGGCATAGCCGCCCGTTAGCTCGGCAAGCGATGAAGAATCGCTTCTTGAAAGCCCCTCAGCCTCGATCCTCAATTTTTTCCCGCTGCACGCCAGTGCCTCTGCCGGCTCGATAAGCTTCTTCCGAAAGCTTGCAGCAGCCTTCTCCTCGATATCCTGCTTTATTCCTGCAACGTAATTGCCGGCCTTTTCATAGCCGAGAGTCAGCAATTCTTCCAGATTCCTGAAATCGGTGTTCTTGTGGTTATCCAGTTCGGGAGTGATAGTGAAATCCGCCTTGCATTTCGTTGCCTCGCTGTATCTTATTATTCCAACGGAAAGC
>CAZIHB010000313.1:0-3605 GCA_964538535.1 uncultured Hyphomicrobiales bacterium
CCCGGCCGAAGAATTCCAAACCGCGATATCGGCATTGCTGTCGCCAGCGTAATAATACCCCTTCTCGCCGAAAAGAGAAACGAGCTGGTCCCGCTTGGCGCTCGAACGGAGATTGAGCCCCGGCTCTGTGCCGAGCACCATGCTGAAAATACCGAATTTGTCGGCTACTTTCGTTGCTATGCTTCTATGTGTTGCCGTGGCGAGGATGATATCCCTTCCCTCGGCATGTTCTTCCTTGAGGAACCTTATCAATTCATCGCGGTAGGGGAGGGTCTCCACGTTGATGGGCGCGTGCCGAAGCAGGCGGTTTTTCAGATAAGCTCTTCCCTTCAATATCCAAAACGGAATGACAAGAACCATGAACGGATTCTTTTTCAACAAGAATAAAAGCGATTCGAATAGCACGTCCGATGCGATAAGTGTGCCGTCGAGGTCAACGCATAATGGAATTTTTTTGTCTTCGCTGATAGACACTTTGAACCCGAAGTAATCTCAAAAATAAACAACCCAATAAAAGCAATTTATAAAAACTCATTAACAATAACGAACTTTATCTGATGCCTGAGGCCATCTTATCGAAATTATCAAGCGCCAGCCCGACAATCTGATCCATGTTAAAATACCTGTAGCATCCCAGCCTGCCGAGGAAAGTGACGTCACGCCCCTGCCGGGCGGCAAGGCTTGCATATTTAGCGTAGATCTCGCATGTTTCCTTCATCGGAACGGGATAGTATGGCTCGTTCCTGCCACGCTCGTATTCCTCGGGGAACTCGAAGGCAATAGTGGTGCTGTCGTTCATTTTCCCAAGGAAATGATTGAACTCGGTGATCCTCGTGTAGTCGTGCTCGTTGGGGTAATTGACCTGGGCTGCTTCCTGCCAGCGCTTTATCGGGTGGCTCTCAAACTTGAACCTGAGGCTCCTGTAGGGCAGCTTGCCGTGGCAGAAACCGAAATACTCATCAATCGGCCCCGTGTAGATAAGGTGATTATATTTAATATCATCCTTAATATCCTCGAAATCGGTATTAAGCATGATATGAATCCCGTTTTGGCAGAGGATATTCTCCACCATCTTCGTGTAGCCCGCCGATGGAATACCCTGGTATTTATCCCGGAAATACCTGTCGTCCCTGCCGAGTGAAACGGGGATTCTCGATGTGACTGATTCATCGAGTTCATCGGGGCTGAGGCCCCATTGCTTCCGCGTGTAGCCTTCGAAAACAAATTTATAGATATAGTCGGCAAGGAATTTCAACTCGGGGTGGTTGGTTTCCCTAAGCCTGAGAATCGGTATCTTCTGCCCGTATGAGTACTGTTCGAGCAGCAGTTTTTCGATCCTCGCTGCATAATCCCCCGGGAAAAGCGCATAGAGCGAATTGAAATTGAACGGCACAGGCACTTTTTTCCCGTCTATCACTCCAAGGACCCGGTGGTAATATTGCGTCCATGATGTGAATTGAGACAGATATTGCCACACTCTGCCGGAATTGGTATGGAAAATGTGGGGCCCGTAACGGTGCACGAGCGAGCCTGTCTCATCGTAATAATCGTGGCAGTTTCCGGCTATATGGAATCGTTTATCCACTACAAGCACTTTCCTGCCAAGCACGTTTGCAATCCTCTCTGCCGTGACCGCGCCGGCAAGCCCGGCACCAACTATCAAGAAGTCGTACGTCATTTTCTTATCAATCCTTTTATGTGCTCTATAGTAATCAGTTTAAGTACAAAAGTGAGTATGAAGAAAGTCCCGGAAGTCAGGAACATAAGCAAAATAGGATTCCAGCCGGAATTGAGCGCATAGAGCGCCGGCCCGAAGCAAATTACGGCAATTAACCCGAATTTCAGCATGGGGGTAAGGCTGTAGCTGACATTTGTCCGCCGGAAAATAATCCTTATAAAAGTAAAGACTGCGATCTCGCTGAATATGGTTGCAGTTGCGGCGCCATATACACCGTAACGCGGGATGAAAATGCTGTTGATAATGGCATTTATGACCAGGCCGGCTATGTTTGCCCGGACGACAAGCTTTTCCATGTTCCATGCCATCATGGGGGTGAAAAACACGACCGAAATGGTGGACATGTAGAGCGTGACCATGAGGATCTGAAGCGTGAGGATGCTGTTGTGGTATTTTGCGCCCAGCACGCTAACGAGGTAAGGTGCGAATACGAAGACGAAGCACGAGAGGAAAGTGCCTGCAAACGAGAGTATGAGTATGTATTTTTTCATCATGGCGCCGCGTTCCTCAATTGAATCCGTCTTCGAGAATTGCGGGAAGAATGCAGTCTGAAGTATCGTGGAGGGTAGCTGCAGGACAACGAGTATGCTGTGAGCCGCGGTGTAAATGCCTGTTTCGAACTCTGATTTCATGAAGCCAAGCATCACGGTGTCGAGATTATAGTATAAATGCACAACTATAAAAGAGATGCCGACGGAGAAAGACACCTTGAAAAGCGCTTTCCAGAGGGCAGGTTCTATTTTGATTTTAAGCTTGTGGAAATGAGTGTTGTAATAGTAAACGATCCATAAAAATGTGGAAAGCTGGCTGAGAGTAACAACCGCGACAGCCTGCAGGGTGTCGCCGGATTTGTGCACGAGTATGAAAATTGCGGCAGTATTGATCAGGCCGATGATAACTGACCGCCATGCAAGTATTTCCATTTTCTCGATGCCCTGAAACACCCAGTTCATGTTCAGAGCTTCGCCATAGAGAATTCCGCCTGCGATCATGATGCAGTACTTCAGCTCGAGAGACCGGTTAAGGTTTATCGTCAGGATGAACAGCAGGATGTAAAGGATAACTGCGCTTATAAGCCTGATGGAAACCATCGCGTTGGCATAATCGGCCATTTTATCGGGCCGCTTGGCAATTTCACGAGTTCCTACAAGGGAATATCCCAGGCTGACAAATATCTGAAAGTACCACACGAGGGATTTTGAGAATCCATAAACACCGTAGCCTGTGGGGCTTAGCACTCTTGCAAGATAAATCGTGTATATCAGTGATAGTCCGCGGGTGGCAAATTCTGCTACTGACAAGGAAAATATATTCTTGAGAATCCTTTTTGAAGAACTCATTCACTCACTCAAAAATTGAATTAATTTCTTATAAATCCGTAACAAAAGCCATTTTGCCCCGCCCAGGAAAAAAAATGCCGAACACGAAAATAAAAATGCCTGGCAAATTAACCATTATAATAGTATATTCAAAGCATTTAATACTCGCTCCACCACTCGAGCCTAAGCTCCGGAAAGACGGAATTGCGCGACTCCGCGGCAGCGAGAAAGTTTTCATCTTCGGGGCTGATTGTGTCGAACATGAAGCTCCTTCCTGCCATATCGCACAGGTTGTTGAAATCGGAGTGGTGGAATGAAAACCGTTGCTCGGCATAATCTCGTGCCGAGGCGGTATATATAAGGAACTGCCAGTCGGAGGACTGCAGGAGCATGAGCTCCCTGAGCGCCTGGGTGAGAATTCTTCTTTGCAGCGGGGTCAGGTTGATTGCCGGGTGGCCGTCCAATATCCTGCTCAGCCTGAGCTCGTCGTTATATATGGATTCCCACGTCCAGGTGGTCGAGGAGTTGCTCCACACTTCATGAGAGTT
>CAZIHB010000314.1:0-3596 GCA_964538535.1 uncultured Hyphomicrobiales bacterium
GAGCCTCTTGTCGAGGTCATCGAACTGATCGCGGTAGATATGCGACACGCAGGCGCGCAGCCCCTCGCGTGTGCTGCCGGTTGTCGAGAGGGATATAGCGCTCACGCCATAGTGAATCAGCTTCGTCAGCAGCTCGTCCCCGCTCATGTTCCCATAGCCGACGGTGAAGTAGAACCCGTCGCCGATAGGCTCGTTGCCGTCCTTATCGTAAATAATGTGGAAATTGTGCTTCAGGAAAATTGCTTTAACGGCTCTTGCTTTATCGCCGTACTCGCGGGCGTATTCGACGAAATTGAACGAACCCTCGTTGCAGGCCCTGAGCAGCGCGGCAAGTCCGCGCTGTGCGGAGTTGTTCACGCCGGCGGAAAGAGGATAGAGCGCTTTGTAAACAAGGGCGCGGCCGAACTTAGCTGCACCTGTTGCTTCAAGAAGATAGGGATACTCGCGGTGCCAGAGTTTCTCGGAAATCACCAGCATGGCGCATCGCGGCCCCGCGTAGGAGAACATCTTCGAACCTGAGAGGAAGATAACCCAGTTATCCGTGTATTTGGCAACCGATGGCTGGTAGGGCGGCACTCCCGGGCGAGAGATATCAACCCTGAAGTCCAGGCCGAAATAAGCGAGGTCCTCCATGACAACAACGTCGTATTTATCTGCAAGCTCGGCAATGATCTTCAGCTCTTCCTCTGTGAACTTGATCCAAGAGGGGTTGTTGGGGCTGGAGTAGATCACGGAATTGATGTTGCCCTTTTCAAAATAGGATTCCAGCTTTGCCCTCAGCTTCTCGCCGCGGAACTCGTAAATATCGAATGTTTCGTATTTGTTGCCCTGGATGTCGATCTGAAGCTTCTGAACGGGGAAGCCCGGATCGATGAAGAGGACAGTGTCTTTCTTCTTGTCCAGCTTCGCGGCCAGCAGGAAGGCGGCATAAGTGCCCTGCATGGAGCCGGCTGTGGGTATGCAGCATTCCTCGGGCACGTCAATATCGGCAAAATTCTTCAGGAAGAGGGAAGTCTGCTTTTTCAGCTCGGGCCAGCCGTCGATCAGGGGATAAACTGCATCCACGTTGGACTTCAACGCCTCTATCTGTGCGTTGACAGCTATCTCAACGGCATCGAGGCCGGGCACGCCCATTTCCATCCGGACATAGCGCACTCCCGAATCCTGCTCTATGTAATTTATCAATTGCACGATCTCGCGGATCGATGCTTTGCCAAAATTTTTGAGGCCGAACCTATCTGCATATTTTTCAATTACTTCGGATTTCACTACACTATTTTTCATATAATCATCCAAGTTTATATTTTGATTTTTATTAAAAAAGGAATTTAACGATTTTATTATCATTTTGCAAAGCCCTTTTTACCGCGCGGCCATGTGTAAACAATTTGTTTATTTATATAATAGATGGCCGGCCATCTATGGCAAAGGCCCGCGGAAAGCGGGCCCTTGCTCAATCATCAAACTATTTATTCTCTGATTATTTCTCTATTTCAACCTCGTACCTCTTTCCGCCGACTGAAACCCTGTAGAGGGTCTTCTCGCCCGTGAATTCATGGGCGGGAGCCGGTGCGGGAGCCGGAGCCGGAGCCGGTGCCGGTGCGGGTTTGGGCTCTTCTTTAACGATCTTGCGGACGTTAACCTTGGCGTTGCCCTGAAGGAAAGCGATGCCTTTCGTCTGGCCGGAAACAGCGATGAAGAGGTTTTCTTCAGTCGTCGGTAGTCCTGCTTTCTCAAGTTCAGCCTTCCAGTAGGCAAGGCCTTTCTTCGGATCGCGCTCTGCAACGTCGATCGGGGCTTCCGTCGTGGGCTCGAGCTTGAGCTGCTCGGCAGCAAGCTTGACAACTTCGGGATCGGGAGCCACAGGAGTGCTGCCGAAATATCCGAGCACCATCTTGCCGTAGCCGTCGGCAATCTGTTTCCACTTGCCGGCCATCACGTTGTTGAAGGCCTGCTGGAAATAGAACTGCGAAACAGGAGTGACGGAAGTTCCGAAACCGCCTTTTTCCACCACTTCGCGCATCTCTTTGATGACGAGGGCATACTTGTCCATCACCTTGAAATCGCGCATCATCTGGGTGTTGGCTGTCAGAGCGCCGCCCGGCATGGGTGAGAACGGGATGAGCGGCTCCACCTGTGTTGCTTCCGGAGGAATAAAATAGGAGCTGAGTGCGTTCTTGAATTCTTCTTCGAACACGCGAACTTTCTCGATGTCCACGCCAAGATCGTAGGGCTTGCCCTTCAGGGCGTGCAGCATCACGATAAGATCAGGCTGGCTGGTGCCGCCGGAAACAGGTGCGCAGGCGCAATCGATGCCGTCGGCGCCTGCTTCGAGAGCAGCAATATAGCACGATACCGAAACGCCGGCTGTCTCGTGCGTGTGCAGGCGGATCTGTGTATCGGCCGGAAGGAGCTTCCTTGCCATCTTAATCGTGTCATAAACCTTCTGCGGGCTTGAAGTGCCGCTTGCATCCTTGAAGCAGACTGAGCTGAAAGGAATGCCGCGATCGAGAATTTCACGCAATTTTTTTTCGTAGAAGGGCACATCGTGAGCGCCGGTGCAGCCGGGAGGAAGATCCATGAGGGTTACCACTACCTCGTGCTTCAGGCCGTGCCTGACGATCATCTCGCCGCTGTACTGGAGGTTCTGAACGTCGTTGAGAGCATCGAAGTTACGGATTGTTGTCGTGCCGTGTTTCTTGAACATCTTGGCATGCATTTCAATCACTTCGCGCGGGGCCGTATCGAGGGCCACGGTGTTGACGCCCCTGGAAAGAGTCTGAAGATTAGCTTCAGGGCCCACTATTTCCCTGAATCTATCCATCATTTTGAATGGGTCTTCGTTCAAATAGAATAACGGAGCCTGAAAACGAGCCCCGCCACCGAACTCGATGTGAGTAAGGCCAACGTGCTTCGCGGCTTCCAATGCCGGGACGAAATCTTCCAACAGGACACGGCCGCCAAATACGGACTGGAAACCGTCGCGGAATGACGTATCCATCACATCGATGAATTTCTTTTTCTGTACCATGATAGTATATCAGTCAGTTAGTGCAACAAATAAGCAACTGCCAATTATATAACTTAAAGAGCATCATCACACTTTGAAGCAAGTATGGCTAATTCTCTGCTCAAATCTAAGATTTTTATTATTAGTATCAAAACAATTAAAAACGCGGATAATAATTTATCGATAAGATTTTAAAGATTTAACGCGTTTCTTATTTCAATTAGAATTTTCGTCCTTTTTTCTTGGTTTGCCCTGCTTGCCGCGGGCCGAACGCTTCACTGCGATTAATTTGACCGCCCGAAACGGCTGAATTTCCTGTCCTGCCGCCCAAAAGCAACAACACTTTATCGTGTCCTTGCTGGGCCGCGGCGTGCCCGCCACTGTGTGGCCGTGGCCGTTGAGTGCCTTCGAAAAATGGCGGCGCCGGCACTTTCCCGTCGTCATCTCCGCGGAGGCGGAGATCCATAAGCTCTTGTATATCAACAGTTTCCCGCTTTCGCGGGAATGACTAATCAGGACTTGATTGCAATTATCGAAACTTTACCACTTATTTTTTTATCGAGCATTTGTAGGGCCACGGCGGGCC
>CAZIHB010000315.1:0-3584 GCA_964538535.1 uncultured Hyphomicrobiales bacterium
AGTGATCAGCAGGGAGAGAAAAGGGTACTATCTGGGCAAAACTGTTCAGGTGATCCCTCATATCACCGACGAGATCAAGCGCAGGATCAGGATATTCGACGGGAAATTCGATTTCGTGCTTGTCGAGATCGGCGGTACCGTCGGCGATATCGAGTCGCTTCCCTTTCTTGAAGCCCAGAGGCAGCTCGGGCTGGAGCTTGGCCCGACCAACACCCTCAACGTGCATCTGACGTACGTGCCGTACATCAAATCCGCGGGCGAGCTGAAAACGAAACCGACCCAGCACTCCGTCAAGATGCTGATGGAATACGGCATCAGGCCTAACCTGCTGCTGTGCCGCACCGAGCATAAGCTGAACAAGGAAGTGAGGCAGAAAATCGGTTTGTTCTGCAACGTGCCCGAGGAAGCCGTCGTGGAGGTGATCGACGCGGAATCGACTATCTACGAGATACCGAACATGTTCGTGAAGCGCGGTGTGACGGATATTATTCTTCGTCAGCTCGGAAAGGAAATTACTCCTCTCGACATGACAAAATGGAACAACTTCGTCAGCAGGATACGCAATCCAAAGCACGAAGTGACCGTGGCGCTCGTTGGGAAATACACGAAATACAGCGATTCGTATAAAAGCATCATCGAGGCGTTTATACACGCCGGCTCGATTAATAACGCGCGCGTGAACGTCGTGCTCTGCAACTCGGAAGAAATTACAAGCGAGAACGTGAGCGAAACGCTGAAGGATGTGGACGGCATGCTGGTCGGCCCGGGATTCGGCTCGAGAGGTATCGAGGGCAAGATAACGGCCATCAATTATGCGCGCCTCAACAGGATCCCGTTCTTTGGCATTTGCCTCGGGATGCAGTGCGCCGTGATTGAATTCGCCAGGAACGTGTGCGGCATCAAAGACGCTAATTCTTCGGAATTCGAGAAAAACGATTTCTCCGTGATCGACCTGATGGACGAGCAGCGGAACGTTAAGGAAAAAGGCGGCACTATGCGCCTCGGAGCATACCCGTGCGTGATCAAGCAGAAATCGAATGCCTTCAAGGCATATAATTCGGAATTTATCACGGAGCGCCACAGGCACAGGTACGAGCTTAACAATTCCTTCAGGGACACGCTGCAGGATCACGGTATGCTGATGAGCGGCACATCTCCGGATAATTCGCTCGTGGAAATAATGGAATTACCGAATCACCCGTGGTTCGTGGGCGTGCAGTTCCATCCGGAACTGAAATCCAGAGCTGTGACGGGGCAGCCGCTCTTCATTGATTTCATCAAGGCCGCTCTGAAATGCAGGCAGGAGAAAACGGGTTCGAAAGAAGCGTGACAAATACGCTTTTTGTAAAGAATTCAAGGGGTATGCAGGCATTTTTCTGCATACCTCTTTTTTTTCCTTAGCATTATTCTATCAGCTTGCCTAAATTGCACCGGATAAATTATTGTTAAGAAAGCCCGATTGGCCTTCGCGGGTTCGGGAAGAAATTTGTTTTTTGTAAATTATCAGGGGGAAGGTTATGAACAGAATCAGTATTGCCCTTATTGCCATCATAGCATTGATGGCTTTCGGATGCGCCACGCACAAGGCAGTGAAGCAGGAGAATAAACCCGGCATGGTCACCACTGCCTCGGGGCTGAAGTATATTGACCTCATCGAGGGCAACGGCCCATCGCCGATAACCGGCCACACTATCGTCTGCCACTACGTCGGCACACTCGAAAACGGGAACGTGTTCGACAGCTCCATTAAATCAGGGAAGCCATTCAGCTTCAGGTTCGGCACCGGTGAAGTGATAAAAGGCTGGGATGAAGGAATTGCCGGGATGAAGACAGGAGGAAAGAGGAAGCTTGTCATACCGCCGGCGCTCGGCTATGGCAACCGTTCCATGGGGAAAATACCCGCGAACTCAACCTTGATTTTCGAGATTGAACTTCTGGAAGTGAAGTGATGAAAAATTCGGTTATCGACAGTATTCTGATATACGAACCGCAGGGGGTAGAGAATTTCTACCCTTTTTCGGTTATGCACTGCATCTGGGAACTAAGGTGCGGGGTGCTCCGGTTATTCGAAAAATACGCGGCATATTTTCCAGATAAGAATATGGCGTTTTCGGGCCGCCCGCTGCACCTAAATTCTTTTTTTGCAAGATCGGAGCAAAAGGCGGCCGTGGCGGAAAGCACGGGGAAGAATATTCTGGCCGTGGATGGTTCGGTGATGCCGCTGCCCGGCTATGCCGAGGAGGTCGAGGCTGCGCTCGGCTGCCGCGAGGCAGAGGAAGGGACTGCAGGCAAACCCATGGTTTTCATGGCGGGCGGCGAAGTTGCAGCGGTTTATATCCCGGCTGCCGAATCAGCCGGCCCTGCAGGCCACGGGAATGAGCCTGAGATGTTTCGCGCTGCCATTGCGGGCCTTGCAAAAGACTCGAATCGGGTTGAGCTGAAAAATTGCGTCAGGTTCAATTATTCCTGGGATCCGATATATTCCAACGGCAGGGCAATAGCCGACGACCTGCCCCTTGCCACGGGGCTGCACCCGATGGTAAATGGCGATTTCCCCGGGGTGTGGGCAAATCACCCGGACAGAATATATATAGGCGAGAATTGCAAGATCGCGCCCGGCGTAGTGCTCGATGCCGATGACGGCCCGATTATCATCAGCCCGGGGACGAAAATAATGCCCAACGCCGTCGTGCTGGGCCCCGCGTTCATCGGGGAGAACTGCCTGATCAAGATCGGGGCAAAGATCTATCATGACTGCTCCTTCGGGCAGTGGTGCAAAATCGGCGGCGAGGTGGAAAACTCCATCATGCACTCTTATTCAAACAAGCAACACGAGGGCTTCCTCGGCCATTCATATCTCGGGGAGTGGGTGAACCTGGGAGCCGACACGAACAACTCAGATTTGAAAAACACCTATTCAAACATAAAAATCAGGATGGAAGGGCGCGAGATTGACTCCGGGAGGATGTTCCTTGGCGTGATTTGCGGCGACCACACCAAAACCGGGATAAACACCATGTTCACAACCGGCACAGTTTGCGGTGTGGCGGGAATACTCGTCAGGGAGTGGTTCCTGCCCAATTTCATACCGTCATTCTCTTGGGGCGGCGCGAAGACCTCGCCCATTTACAAGGTGTCGAAGGCAATAGAAACGGCGCGTATCGTGATGGCACGACGCGGAAAAGAGCTGCTCCCGGAGGAAGAAGCCCTGCTCGCGGCGGAGCATGAGAGATTGCGTGATAAATAAGGAATGAAGTATTTATGAGGTATGGCAAAAAATGATTGTAGGGACGCGGCGCACCGTGTCCCTACAGTTTCAGATGAGGATTTCAGAAAAAGCAAATTCTGCAATAGTATGATGAACAACTTTATTTAAATGTATATTCGGCTTAACGTTTCTTCTTCCCCACGCTGAACACGGGGAAATTTACGTCACTATTGAGATGGTTCGTGCTGTCGAGCTTGAAAATGCTTAGTATTTTCAGGTTCCCGGCGTAAATGGAGTGAATCTCCTGATTTTTCCTCAGGTTGTAAAGCCTGCGATAATTATCGTAGTTGAAATAAGTGAGCTGATAATTGGTCAG
>CAZIHB010000316.1:0-3578 GCA_964538535.1 uncultured Hyphomicrobiales bacterium
GTAGTACTCGTTCTGCGCGTCGATGATCAGCAGTACGCTCTCCCCGAGCGTGCCGGCCGCGGCCCTTACGCCCGCGAAATCCAATAGAGTCTTGAGCATTATTCACCTGTATAAGTTTAATTCTTCATCATCCTTCTTAATATAATCATTTTATTCAATGGCAAAAAATTCCGGCCGTGCCGGCCTTCCGCCATTCTTCAGGACGGCACACTTACTTTGATTACATTTCAACGGGTTGTTATTTGTTTGCAGTATATCAGCTTTTTTAAACTTTATTTTTTATATATTCGTTTTTTGTTATTTGTTACCGGTGATAACACGATATGACTCTTAATGAAGTTCTTGAAGAACTAAAGGCGGCAGCCGACCCGAAATCGGCCAAAATACTTGAAAAGCATGGGGCCGGCGCGAACAACCTTGGGGTGAAGGTTGCCGATCTCAAGGCTATAAGAAAAAAAACCGGCAAAGACCACGAGCTGGCGCTCAGCCTTTTTGATACCGGAATAAGCGACGCGATGTATTTGGCGGGATACGTGTGCGACCCCGCCGGGATGACTCCCGAACTGCTCGACAGCTGGGCGGAAAAGGCTTTCTGGCAATGGATCAGTGAATTTACCGTGCCCTGGGTGGCCGCGGAGTCTCCCCACGCGCTCGAGATGGCGCTGAAGTGGATCGGCTCCGAACGGGAAAATGTAGCCTCGTCCGGCTGGGCTGCTCTTTCATCCTATCTGTCGATCACACCCGATGAACTGCTCGACGCGGCAATGCTTCAAAGCCTGCTGGACACCGTGGAAAAGAGCATACACTCCGCTCCGAACCGCGTGCGCTACGCGATGAACGGTTTTGTGATCGCTCTCGGGACCTACGTGAAAGATCTCAGCCCGGCAGCGAAAGAGGCTGCGCTGAGAATCGGGAAAGTTAGTGTGGACATGAACGGCACCTCGTGCAAAGTTCCATTCGCTCCCGATTACATCGAAAAGGCCCAAAAAAAAGGAAACCCGTGGAAGAAAAGAAAAACCGCATTCTGTTGAATAATATTGAAGGAAAAGCATTATGAAACACAATTCCGTGGTTTGGTTCGAAATTCCTGTTCTCGATCTGGACAGGGCCGTGGATTTCTATCAGAAGGTGTTTAAAATCGAAATGTCCAGGATGGATATGGGCGGCACCATGATGGCATTCTTCCCCTGGGTTGATAATGCCGTCGGCTCGCCGGGCGCGCTCGTTCAGCACCCCGATAAATGCAGGCCATCTGCGGAGGGGCCGCTTATCTATTTCGGATCGAATATCGACGACCTGAGCGACGAGCTTTCGAGAGTGGAACCCTCCGGCGGGAAAATCGTTATGCCCAGGACTATAATCACCGAGGAAATAGGCTACATGGCGATATTTATCGACACCGAGGGCAACAGGGTGGCTCTTCACTCCATGAAGTGACGCACGGATTTTTCGATTCATGCCGTACGGGGGGGGGGGGCAGGGCATGGCCCCGGCCCGTCAGCGGCAAACCCCGGCGCGGCGTTTTTATGTTCGGCCTGATAGCGCCATTTTACCTTATAATGGCAAAAATTGCTAATTTTGTGCTTCGTTTTTTGAACAATTGATGTGAACGTATGTCTATTAGAATTTTCGTAACCGGCGGAACATTTGATAAAGAATATAACGAGCTGAACGGGCAGCTTTTCTTCAAGGACACGCATCTGAACGAGATGCTCAAGCTGGGGCGTTCGAAGGCCCCGGTGGAAGTCCGCACGCTCATGATGATCGACAGCATAGAGCTGACCCTCGAGGACAGGGAACTTATCGCCCTCAATTGCGAGAGAGCCGAGGAAGACCGGATCATTGTCACTCACGGCACGGACACGATGGTGGAAACAGCAAAAGTCATTGCAGACAAGGTGAAGGACAAGACAATTGTTCTCACGGGCGCGATGATCCCATATAAATTCGGCAGCTCTGACGGCCTTTTCAATCTCGGCAGCGCGATTGCATTCGTGCAGACACTGCCCCACGGCGTCTATATCTGCATGAACGGCAGGATGTTCAACTGGGACAACTGCATAAAGAACAAGAGCAAGGGCGAGTTCGAAGAAATCAACAAATAATTGAAGCAGAACGAGTCACGGCGTTATTTTGCCGAGCCCGATGCTTTCAGAGAATCATTTCAGCCCGCGGATCACTCCGCGGGCTTTTCATTATTATTCTGGGGCCTCGCTTTCTTCTTCCTTTCAGCCCTCAGCGCGCTGGGATTCACGCGGAACGTGAGGTCGCGGAAGGCGTCGGGGCCGGCCTCGGCGAACTTCTTTTCGGCGATGAAGCCTATCATGGCGGCATTGTCCATGCAGAACTGCATCTCGGGCGAGACGGCTCGAATCTTATGGCGAGCGGCCCGCGCCGCCATCCTGGCGCGAAGCGACGAGTTGGCCGATACTCCGCCGGCGATGAAAATTGATTTCACTTTGTGCTCGATCGCTGCCTTCACCGTCTTCTGAACGAGCACATCTACTATCGCGGCCTGAACGGACGCGCAGAAATCAGGCAACTTCTCCTCGGGCAGCCCGCCGGGAAACTCTTTGTGTATGAAATACCTGACGGCAGTTTTCAGCCCGCTGAAGCTGAACTCGTAATTTCCGCTGTTCAGCATCGAACGGGGAAAATCGTAGGCCTTGGGATTGCCCGACTGAGCGTATTTATCAATAAGCGGCCCGCCGGGATAGGTGAGCCCTATCAGTTTCGCGATTTTGTCGAATGCTTCGCCCGCGGCATCGTCGCGCGTCAGGCCGATTATCTCGTAGTCGTTGAATGACGACACCTTGAAAATTGCAGTGTGCCCACCGCTCACCACGAGCGTTATCACCGGAAACTCAGCCTTGTCGCCATGCAGGAATCCCGAAAATATATGACCCTCTATGTGATTGACAGGAATTACGGGCAGGCCGTAGCGCAATGCAAGCCCCTTGGCATAGTTTGCCCCCACTATCAACGAACCGATGAGGCCCGGCTCACTCGTGACTGCCACTGCATCAATTTCGTCAATGCTCGTGCCGCAGCTGGTGAGAGAATCCTCGACCACCTCGGATACTATTTTGATGTGAGCCCTCGACGCAAGCTCGGGAACGACACCGCCGTACTTGCCGTGGAAATACTGGGACGAGATCACGTTGCTGAGGGATACACCGTTGGAAATAACCGCGGCCGATGTTTCGTCACAGCTTGATTCTATTGCTAAGATCTTCATTTATTTCTCTTTAAAACCCTTTTCCAATATCCCCGGCGCTCAAAGCTTTATAATATATTGCCGGAGAAACAAATGCAATTTAAGAAATCTTTGATAAACATCGGGGGCCATGGCGGCACAATTCCATTATAATCAACCCGGAACACTTAATCAGGAAGCTGAAAATTGTCCTGAAATTCTTAATTTTGCAGATTGTATGTAATTGTTTAAAAAATATGCCGGATTATCGAAAATGACATCAAAGGAAATAAGGCAATCCTTCCTGGATTTTTTCAGATCGAAGGAACATAGAATAATAGAAAGTGCCCCGGTGGTACCCCACGGAGACCCGACGCTGCTA
>CAZIHB010000317.1:0-3556 GCA_964538535.1 uncultured Hyphomicrobiales bacterium
CACTGGCCGTGCTCGGCATCAAATGCCTGTCCGTGAATTTCACTGACGATAAAAACGGGATTATAATCGGCGCACCGCAAAATGGAATATTATCTGCAGCCCGCACGGCTGACGGCGGCAATTCATGGACGGCTCTCACCGGAATGCCGAAATTATCCGACAAATTCAATGGCGGCCCCGAAAGCTTCTTCTACTCTGACAGCTTGATCTGCCTTGCCGACAGCACGGGGACGCTCCTCGCGTCTTGCGATTTCGGGCGTACCTGGCAAAGCCGCTTTATTCCCAATATTAATAAAGTTTACGGACTGGCTTTCATTTCTCCGGACAGCGGGATGGCGGTTGCCCGCGATGCCGCGGCAGACAGCCTGCACGGCATTTCCGTTTATTTCACGGCTGATTCCGGGGCACACTGGAAGAAAAGTACCTTCGATATATCAGCCCGCGGGCTCGTTCCTGTCCAGGCGTTTTCGCCCGAGGCATCGAGCCAGCTCTGCATCGCGTTCGCTGATGGCGAGGTGTGGCAGTCAATTGACGGCGGCATGGAATGGCAGCCCGTGCTTTCCGTGAAGAACAAGCCCGTTTCAAAAGCCGTGTGCGCCGTCGGAATCGACAAGGCAAGGCTATGGATGATGGATGATTATTTCGCCTTTCTCGATTTCGATTTCGTTCCGAAAAATAAAAAAATGGTGCTTAACACGGTTTCAACAACTCCTGTAATTTTTAACCTGACGGCAATCGGCGATTCGCTGACGAATGAAGTGATTTTCGTCAACAACGGCAACTACAAGCTGAAACTGGATTCCGTGAAATTTGTCGGCACTGCCGCCGATGAATTTTCAGCCGTGCAGCCTTTGCCTGAATATTTCAAGGTGGCACTCTACACGCCGATAAAAGTGGTTTTCAAGCCTGAGGAATTGGGAAAAAGAACCTGTAAGATGATTATCAGCAGCGAATCCTCATCAGGGCCCATTGAAATTGACCTGATCGGCTACGGCAAGCCCGGTGTGGGCGTAGAGGATGTTGCCCTGCGTGGCACGGCTTCGGTTATTCCCAATCCCGTCAGCGGCATGGCCCGGCTCAGCACGTACTCTTCCTGCCCGGGCACCGCGCTGATCAGGATCATCAATCCAGAGGGTGTGGAAGCGGCAAGGTTCGAAGCCGAAATGCCGGAAGGCGGCAACTCGGTTAATATCGATTTTTCGACACTTCCCGCCGGTGTTTATTTCGTGGTGCTTACGATTGGCGGGCAGAACACAGTGGTCAGGGCCGTGAAGATATAAGTTTCATTATCATGCTGCCTCGGCGGATGAGCACTCAAAGGCCACGGCGTACCGTGGCCGCACATGGTCCTGCCGTAATTGCAGGCACTCCCGGACGCTGCACGCTCGCCACTGTGTGGCCGCGAAACACAGCTCGTCATGTTCAGAAAAAAATTATTTCCTTACCTACTTTCTTATGAAATGCGGGATCTCATCCGGCAGCTCAAGCGAGAGCTCGGCTATGCCTATATATTTCCCGCCATCAAACATCGGCACCTGGTAAATCATTTTTTTCACGCCGTTCTTATCAATCGTGTAGCAGTTCGGCTTTCCCGAGCGGATAATTTCCTCAATCCTCTCGTTCGAGGCCTCCGTGTGGCATCCGGCCAGCTCCTTTCCGATTAATTCGCCTCCGCCGCTTTTTTCGAATGTTGCTCGGGATTTATTGTTCATGTAGCATATTTTCCCATCGGCATCGCTCACCGTGAACGCCACGGGTATAACTTCGTGCCAGTTATTTTTCAAATCCATTTTCCTGCTCCCGGAATATTATTATCATTTCAATTGCAAATCCGGTTTGCAAACTAATTATTTTCAGAAATATATTTTCTCTGTTTTTCGCGCGGGGCATCGTTCCTATCCGTTATTTCCTTAACATTTAATATATTTGCCCGTATGTTTTTTAATTATATTTTGTATTGAGATGAAAAAAATAATTTTTGCTCTTTGCTTTGCCCTGATGCTCGGAAAACTGTCGGCTTATGAAAAGCCTGTCTCCTACGCTTTCGATCCGAACACTGCCGCGGCTGACCTTCCAATCGATATTTCTCACCTTTCGGCAAACGTTTCGATGGTGCCCGGGAAATGCCTCGTCACTGCCACCGCAGAGTTCGAATTCACGGCTAAGCGTGCCGTGGTAGATTCAATCATCTTCAACGCGCCGGGATTTGAATTCAGTTCGATCCTGCTCGACGGGGCAGCAGTGAAGTACAGCATCTCGGGCAGCAACGTTGTCATCCGGCCCGGGAAAAAATTATCCCGGGAAAAGCAATCGAAACTGCTGTTCACCTATTCCTGCACCCCGAGGGAAGGCGCCATCTATTTCGTCGGCTGGAACGACACCACGGGCAGAAAGCGCAGGCAGGTGTGGGCACACAGGCCGAACGGCTGGCTGCCTTTCTATGACGACAGGCTGACAGTTGATATGAAAATTACTTTCGACTCAAAGTATAAGGTTTTCTCCAACGGTGAAAGGATCGAAGTAAAGAATAACAAGGACGGCACTCTGACCTGGCACTACAGGCTGGCCAATAACCACCCATTTTTCTCGACTGCTCTTGTTATCGGGGAATATGATTATAAAACATCGAAAACAAAAAGCGGCGTTCCGCTCGAGCTTTGGTACTATCCGGACTATGAAAACAGGTTCGAGACCACGTACAGGTTCACAGAAAGGATGTTCGACTTCTTCGAGAATGAATTCGGGCACCCCTACCCCTACGCGCTCTATCGTGAAGCACCGGTGATTGACTACATGTACGGGGCAATGGAGACAACCACGTCCACAATCTTCGGAGACTTCTTCCAGGTGGACGGCAGAGCATTTTACGGCAGAAATTTCATCAACGTGAACGCGCACGAGCTGGCGCACCAGTGGTTCGGCAATTGCATAATTCATCTGACTCCCCGCGACGTCTGGCTGACCGAATCCTTCGCCACATATTTCGCGAAAATGTTTGAGAAAAGCATTTACGGAGAGGATTATTATCAGCATGAAAAGCTGAAAGAATTCAAGACAGCCATGGAGCTTGCCGCGCTTAATAATAACCCGCTCGCGAGCAGCATGTGCGGCTCGCAGAGGGTCTATCAGAAAGGCTCACTCGTGATGGGTATGCTTCGCGACGTGCTGGGGGACGAGGATTTCAGGAATTCCATTAAATTGTACATGAATCGCTTTCATTTCAATTATGCCGAAACATCAGACTTCAGGCGCGCCATATGGGATGCCACGGGCCGCGATCTGTCCTGGTTCTTCGATGAGTGGGTGGCTCGCGGCGGCGAACCGAATTACACGGTTGCATGGCACGAATCGGACTCACCCTCGGGCGAACGGAACACCGTCGTGACAGTTGATCAGGTGCAGGACATAAACGAGCTGACGGGGCTGTTCAGGATGCCGGTCAATTTTGAAGTATGCTATTCAGACGGCTCGCGCGAAAGAAAGCGCGAATGGGTGCAATCGAGAGAAAACACCGTATGCATCCCCAATCCGGGCAGGAAAAAGGTCGATTTCGTGC
>CAZIHB010000318.1:0-3541 GCA_964538535.1 uncultured Hyphomicrobiales bacterium
GCAGCGGGAGCATGGGCAGTCTGACGCTCGGCAATTTGAAAATTGCCAATCACCCCTGCATCGTCGTTGATGAATCGCGGACTAAGTTCAAATTCCTTTTCATCACGCTATTTAGTTTCGATGGCATCATCGGCTGGAACGCGATTAAAAACATGGATGTAAAGATAGATTATAAAAATAAATTGATGATCATACAAAAGCCGGCTCCCGAGCCCGTGGCCGAGAAAAATCTTTTCTGGATGAGCGACCCGATTGTAAAAATGAAAGCAAAAAATGGCGCGGACCTGAATTTTTTCTTCGATTCAGGAGCGAAGATTTCCTCATTCAATAACTTGCTTAAAGTAAAGCTGAGGATCGGGGAATTGGAAACCACAACGAGGGCTTACCATGGCGTGGGGGGCATATCCAAAAGATACGTGGAAATATTGCCATCCGTCGAGTTTATATCAGGAAAAATCGAGCTTTCATTCAAAAATTTATTCTCAAATTCCGATTATATAGAAGATTTCATTGTACTCGACGGCACGCTTGGGATTGATATTGGCCGCGATGCCATTATTCATATCGATGCATGTAATGGAATATTCGATATTACGCCAAATTGATATTCAAATCGATGCTGCTAGCATACAACGGATATTCTTCATAATTTTTGTTTTTAAAATCAGGGAATGGCAGAAAATGCCAATCCCTGATTTATCAATATGCCGGCAGCTGCACTCATGGCCGCTGCTTCTTGCCCAGCAATTCTTCAATCTTTGCCTTCATCCCGTCGAATTCCCCGCGCTCGAACAGCCGAGTCAAATAAGCCACGCGCCCTTCGCGGTCGATAATCACGTTCCTTGTCACCCCGGCATCCTTCTCTGCGTACTTCCCGAATATCGAGCCGTCCTCGTCAAGCAGCATGGGATAGGTGATCTTCGCGGTCTTGATAAATTTCTTTATCGTGGACTTGTTCTCCTTGAAATCAACTCCCACGAGGACAAAATCCTTGTTATTAATATATTTTTGCCATATTTCCTTCTCGATGAACGGCATTTCCTTCAGGCAGACCGGACACCAGCTCGCGGTGAATTGCAGCATTACGACCTTGCCGCGCAGGTCGGCAAGTTTCTTCGTTTTGCCGTTCGTGTATTTCAGGATAAAATCAGGCGCCGCGTCGCCAATTTTAACCTTGTGCTGAGGATCCGTTTTCTCCGCGCCGAAACACAGCATTGGCACCAAGAGCAGCGCCAGAATCAAAGACTTCATTCCAAGCTCCATTTCATTAAATAACGAATTTCATCTAATATTTTTAAATCCCGTGCTTATTTCTTCCGCCACTTTTGCATAAACATCCTCAAACGTGCCCCGCCCGTCAATTTTCGTTACCCCGTGCAGCTGCTTGTATTTTTCAATCACGGGTATGGTTTTATTTTCATGCTCCTCAAGCCTCTTGACAATCTTGGCCGTACTCGTGTCGTAGGGCATGCACCTGTCGGTTTTGCTCCTCTCGTCGAGCCTTCGGATAAGCTCGAGGGTCGGCACTTCAATCTCGATAATTTTTGAGATTGAGGATCCGACTTTCCTAAGCAGGCCGTCGAGAATATAAGATTGAACGAGTGTCCGAGGGTATCCCTTAAAAATGAATCCCTTCACCTCCCTGTAGTTAGCAAGCTTCTTCTCGATCAGCTGCACGACAATTTCATCCGGCACCAGCCTCCCGTTCTCGTATAATTCCCTGATCCGCTCGCCGGTCGGCGTGCAGTTGCGGATTTCCCCGTCAAGCATCTCACCCGTGGCCACGTATTCCAGGCCGAATTCAGCCGATAGCGCCTTGCCGAGCGATCCGCGTCCCGATCCCGGGTAGCCGAAGAGGACGACGTTGAGGAGGTTTTTGCTAAGTTCATCCTTTATTATTGCGGCAATTTCGGCCTCGACTTCCTCAATTGTCCCTCCGCCGTTCACCTCGCGGCAAATTCCCCTGTCCCTGTAGAATTCCAGCACGGGAAGTGTCTTCTCGTGGTATTCTTTCAGCCTGTTGCGAATCACAGTCTCGTTGTCGTCAAGCCGGCCCGAGGTTCTGCCGCGATTGAGCAGCCTGCCGACGGCAGTTTCCTCGCCGGTGTTCAGGCTGATAAGGCAATTCAGCGACGTGTTGAGCTTCAGAAGCAGCCCCTCGAGGATGTAAGCCTGAACGTAGGTCCTCGGGAACCCGTCGAAGAGAAACCCGTTATTGTCGCCGTTGTCTGTGATAGTCTTCTCAATGATCTGCACAATCACTTCATCGGGCACCAAGCCGCCCTCGGCAATGATGCCCTTGGCCGTCTCTCCGAGAGAAGTGCCCGCTGCCATCTCTTTGCGCAGCAAATCACCTGTTGAAATATAAAACAGGTTGTATTTTTTTATCAGAAACTCTGACTGAGTGCCTTTCCCGGCTCCGGGCGGCCCGAATAGCGCGATGTTCAGCATGTTCTCACGCTCCGTTATTAATCCTCGGTAGTTTTGCCGGGCTTGCGGCCTTTCCCGGCCGGCCTCACTCCGCCTCCGCTCACGGCAGCCCCGGCCGTGGCGGACTTTCCGCCTGATTGTTCACGCCCGGAAGTTCTATTTTTGCGGTTTTCGTTCAACTTCCGGTTATCGTCATTGCCCTCACGCCTCTGCATGGTGGGAATTTTAGTCTTCGAGCTTTCTCCGGCATCAGCCGCTGTCTTGCCCGCAGCATCCTTCGGCCCGCGCATGTATATAACCAGGCCGTTAAGGAAGTTGCGCAGTATCTGGTCCCCGCATTCCTTGTATTTCGGGTGGTCCGGGCTGCGGAAAAATGCCCCCAGCTCGCTCTTTGATATGGTGAACCCCACGAGGCCGAGGATTCCGACAATATCATCATCAATCAGGTGCAGCGCCACCCGCAGTTTCTTCAATACATCGTTATTGCACAATCTGATAATATCCTGTATTTATTTTTTTTCCCGTCAAATATACGGATAACGCCGCGAACGGATGCCCCAAAAATTGCCCTCAAGGCTAAAAAAATATCAGAATCCATTTTTGCCCGTCGGCCCATTTCCATTGCCGGAAACGGCTTATTCGGGAATACCGCCGCCTTTATAAATTACCTTTCGTACCTCAATTCTGTCGCCGTATCTGGCAACAATTTCATAAAGCCCGGCCGCGGCCTGAACGTCCGGAACCCATTTGCAGCTTCCTGACCGGATTGAGTGAACGAGCTCGCCCCTGATGTCATATATCTCGATTGCATCCGCCCCTGACTCAATTTTCAGGGCACCGGAGAAAGGATTGGGAAATACTTTCAGTACGGCTGAAGGAGCAGCCTTATCAATTTCAAATCCGGCAGAATTTTTGACGAACGTGCCCTTCCAGAAGCCTCCTCCAAAAGTATTTACCCAAATAACATTTTCGTCTGATATATCTTCTGTCACTCTAAGCACATTCTGAAACGGGAACGATGTATCTTCGATCCATGTTTTCATGTTGTCAACTGAATACATAAGCCCGGATCCGGGTGTCGCGGCATAATATCTTCCCGGATAGTATTTTG
>CAZIHB010000319.1:0-3538 GCA_964538535.1 uncultured Hyphomicrobiales bacterium
TATAATCTTTCGTATTCATGATAGCATCTTCTATAAAAATTAAACAAATGGGGCATTCGCCCGGAAACTAATACTTGCTGTCGTTATCGAACAGCATGGAAAGCAGCGCCATGCGGACGTAGAGCCCGTTCTGCGACTGCCTGAAAAATGCAGCCCGCGGATCGGCATCCACGGCAGGGCTGATCTCAATCGAGCGCGGCATCGGGTGCATGATAATTGAGTTATATTTCATCCTCTGCAGCACGTTCTTGTCTATATTATAAGGTGTACGATCGATGTGCCGGTTCTCGGGCTTGGATGTGTCGATCCTCGTCTGGTAAACCACGTCCACGCGGTTGATAATGTCGTCCATCGTGCTTGCCAGCTGGTACGAAACTCCATGCTCGTCAAGATGCTCGAGAATATTTTTCTTAATCTGAAGCTCGTCGGGCGCGATAAAGTAGAGTTTGACACGTTCGAACTTGCTAAGCAGGTAGGCCAGCGAGTGGATAGTTCTTCCGCTTTTCAGCGCTCCGATGAAAGCCACCGAGAGCCCGTCCAAAGTCTTGAGCTCGTGCGAAATCGTGTATAAGTCCAGGAGAGCCTGAGTGGGGTGCTGCCCGCCCGAGCCGTCACCCGCGTTTATGACGGGCACCTGCGAGACGGCTGCAGCCCTTTTGGCCCCGCCCTCCTCGGGATGGCGAAGCACGATCACATCGCAGTAGTTGGATATGATTTGAATTGTGTCCTCGAGCACTTCGCCGGTGATCTCGGAAGAAAATTCACTTGCCTGCTCCGTGGAGAGCACCTTGCCGCCCAGGCGATACATGGCTGATTCGAAAGAGAACCGCGTGCGCGTGGATGGCTTGTAGAAAAGCGAAGCCATTATTTTGCGCTCGTAGTCGTTCGTGCCGCCCCGGGCGACAATTTTCTTCATCAGCTCGGTGCGCTCAAAAAGTTCGAGGAGCTTTGGAACTGTGAATTGCTGAGATTCAACTATATGCTTTGGTTTCATTTTTTCCTCTATTAAAACTGTGCCGGGAAAAAATCCGCAAACTATCGGGGAGCGCCCGCGGAAATCTATTGCTATTTCAGGCTTCCGGGGACGCGTCCTCTGCAGTTTACGGCACTACATGAGTTCCGGCTTTTCCATCGAGAGCGTCCATGAGGCATTCGAAGGAAGTGATTATCGCTTCCTTGCCGCCGTTCCTCACGAATCTTATCACGGACTCAACTTTCGGCCCCATGCTGCCCGCGGGAAAATGCCCTTCTTTATAGTACTTTTCGAGCTCGCCTGCCGTCACGTTCCGTAGTCCGGTCTGGTCGGGCTTTTTATAATTCACGTAAACCTGGTCGGTATCGGTGCTAATGATGAACAAATCAACCCCGAGCAAAGACGCGAGCAGTGCTGAAGAGCGGTCCTTGTCGATCACAGCTTCCGAGCCTGTAATATTGCCGTTTCCGTCATCGATCACGGGTATCCCGCCGCCACCGAGGGCTATGGTCAGTATTCCCAGATCCATTATTTTTTTGATTATATCCAGCTGGAGAACCGATTTCGGTTCGGGTGAGGGAACCACCCTGCGGTAACCGCGGGCTGCGTCTTCAACTATGTCCCAGCCGAAATCAGCCCGTTTCTCCTCAGCCACCTGCCTTGAATAGAATGGCCCGATCGGCTTGGAGGGCTTTTTGAAAGCAGGGTCCTTTTCATCGACAGCAACCATGGTCGGCACCGTTGTCACCGGGTTTTTCAGCCCGGCCTTCCTGAGCTCGGCTTCCATTGCTCTTTGCATTATGTAGCCGATTTCGCTTTGAGTGGTGGCAACGCACATATCGAGGGTGTGAGTATAAACCTCGCCCGATGCCCTCTCGCTGCGAAGGAGTGCAGCACCCGCCTGCGGGCCGTTGCCATGGGTCACTATGATATTCCATCCCATTTTCACCATCTCGACAATCGATTTTGCCGTCGCAAGGGCGTTGGCATACTGTTCATCGATGGTGCCGCGCTCGCCGGCCCTGATAAGTGAATTTCCTCCTACAGCTATTAATGCTTTTAAGGACACAAATCACCTATTTCATCAATTGATACATAATTGCTTTCTGGCCGTGAAGCCTGTTCTCTGCTTCCTGGAAAACAACTGAGCCGGCTGCATCTATAACGCTGTCCGTCACTTCGTCGCCGCGGTGTGCCGGCAGGCAGTGCATGAATATGGCGTCTTTCTTGGCGCAGGCCATCAATTCGTCATTAACCTGATAGGGCATGAATATTTTTTTGCGCTTGTCCGTCTCTGATTCCTGGCCCATTGAAGCCCAAACGTCTGTATAAACCGCGTCGGCATTCTTGCAGGCAACTTTCGGATCGTGAACGACCTCGATTTTGGCACCTGTCTCTTTTGCAGCTTCCGTGGCGTTCAGATAGGCGATAAGGTTTGGCTCGAATCCCACGGGGCATGTAACCGTTACGTCAACGCCGAGTATCGCGCCCATGAGCATTAATGAATGAGCAACGTTGTTGCCGTCGCCGACGTATGTGAGCTTCAGGCCTTTGAATTCGCCCTTGCATTCTTTGATTGTCAGATAGTCGGCCATGGCCTGGCAGGGATGAGCGAAATCGGTCAGGCCGTTGATGATCGGGATCCTGGCGTATTTTGCCATGTCCTCGACTATGTTGTGGCCGAACGTGCGGATCATGATGCCGTCAACCATCCTTTCAAGATTCTTGGCAACGTCGTGCACGGATTCGCGCTTGCCAAGGCTGATCTCGTTGGGGGAAAGATAGAGTGAAAATCCGCCAAGCTGCTGAATTCCGACGTCGAATGTTGTTCTCGTGCGCAGCGATGGTTTCTCGAAGATCATTGCCAGAGTCTTCCCCTTCAGGGCTTCGGCATATTTTGATTTGTCTTTTTTCATGTCCTCGGCGATTCTTAATGTATCGAGGATTTCTTCCTTAGTGAAATCGCTTTCAAGCAAATAGTCCTTTCTCACTGTAAGCTCCTTTTGTTTAATTATGGTACAAATACCAAATAAAATAAATATAATAAGTTAAGTATGCTCTAACTTAAAAATTCAAAATACAGTGTATAGCTCTGTCGAAAAATCTAAATTGCCGGGAAAAGAATTTCCCGTGAGGGATCAAATAGGGGCGTCTGTCTGGTAGTGCTTGAACTGAAGAATCTTGCTGGCCCTGGATTTGGGCAAATTCATCGGCGGGAAGGCAGCATAGCTCTCCATCGAGTCGTAACACTCAAATATCCGAGCAATACATCCTTTCATTTCCAACCTGCCTCATTTCCATAACAAAAACTACCACAGGCAAAGATAATAAAAAAATCGAATCAGAAAAATAAGAATAAGGCAACAAGAAAAAATTTGATATCTCCATCGCTGCGGCCCGGATGCCTGCCGTGCATTCAGCTGAACATGTGCGAAAAATAATTATTGAAGGCCGACTGTTCTGATGCCTCGTGCACGGCTGCCTACGATACGCTATTATAACACATTCCGGAAAAAAAATAAAAATTCAGGTGTAACGATTTGGCTGCTCAACTGTTTATTGATA
>CAZIHB010000320.1:0-2685 GCA_964538535.1 uncultured Hyphomicrobiales bacterium
TCTGAATCTTCGGGGCAAATACCTGCTTGATATCGTTGATGAGGTGCCTTGGGTTTACGGGTTCGCAGCTGATTTCTATCTTGCCGGCTTCTATCTTGGACAGATCCAGGATATCATTAATAAGCTCGAGAAGATTTTTTCCGCTGGCTGAAATTCCGTCGATAAAGTCTTCATATTTTGATGATTCACCGAGCTGCTCTTTCAGCAGCTCTGCAAAACCGAGTATGGCATTCATTGGCGTGCGTATCTCGTGGCTCATGTTGGCCAGGAATTCACTTTTTGCTTTGTTGGCATTCTCTGCCTCGGTTCGTGCAGTTTCCATCAGGCTGAGATCGTGTGCCCTCTCGATTGCCGAGCCGATGGCATTGGCGGCTATCATCAGTATAGATATTTCTTTCGAGCTCCAGATATGCTCGTCGTGCGTATCGTCGAATCCGATCAGGCCCCACAATTCTTCCTTGACGAAAACCGGAATAATCAGCACGGACTTCACTTTATGCAAGAATAGCAGATCGCGCTCGGCATCCGGCAGATCCTTTGCCAATGAGACGTACGGGCGCCTGAGCACAAGTGAACCGTATATCGTGGGGAATGATTTCTCAAACGGGATATATTGAAGTTCAGGGAAGTCCATTTCCTTTTCCACGCCTTCCTTTGCCCATTCGCTCTTTATGCTGAGCGTGAAATTATCCGTTGAATCATCCTGAACTTTTTCGAAGAGATATACCCTGTCCACGTCGGTCACAGAGCCGAGTATTTCCATGATCCTGTTCATTATGCTGTGATAGTCCGGGGCATCAAGCAGGTTGGTGCTGATCTCGGCGATAGCCCGAAACACCCTGTCCTCTTTTTCAAGCTCGAAAGTGATCTTCTTCACTTTGGTGATGTCCCTTGATATGGATACGATCCCGAGCATTTCCCCGTCATTCCCGTAGAAGGGCGTCCTTATCGTGTCCAGAAGCACTTTTCTTCCGTCCGGGTAAGTGAAGAAGTCTTCGTACCTGTTGGCCCTGCCCGTATTCAGCAGTTTCAGGTCAATTGTCTTTATGTTTTCAGCGGTTTTCCTGCCGAAGATATCCCAGTCGGTTTTCGAGAGTATGCTGCTCTCGGGCATGCCTGTCAGCTCCTCGAACGCTGGATTGCAGCTGATATATCTGCATTCGACGTCCTTGATGCTGATTATGTCGGGGGCTGAATTGATCAGCTGGCGCAAAAGCAGGCGTTCTCTTTCCAGATTCTTTCGGATGAAATACTGCTCGGTGACGTCGCGCAGCATCCCCTCAATATACATGGTGTTGGTCGCCGGGTCTTCCACGAGGTTGGAATTGGCCTCGACGTAGATCAGCGTGCCGTCATTGCGGCGAAGAGTGAGGGGATAGTTGGTCACCCTTCCGTCCTGTTTGAGCTTTTCAAGCAGCTGGTTCCTGTCGGAGCCGTGCTCGTAAGTCTTCTCGGCAAACGACCTGCCCACGCATTGACTGACGCTGTCGAACCCGAACATCTTCGCTCCGGAAGGGCTGATCAGAAGTATATTCCCGTCCAGGTCAGTGCGGTAGAAGACGTCGGCGATTTTATCGAAAATTGTTCTGTATTTTTTCTCGCTCCGGTAGAGCTCCTGCTCGATTATTTTTCTCTCTGTTATTTCCTGCTCGAGTTCTTTGTTGGCCTTCGTCAGTTCCGCGGTTCGGAATTTCACTTCTTCCACCAGGTGGTCACGGTGGTTCTCAAGCCTGGATTCCATCTTTTTGAAAGCGGTGACGTCGCGCATGATCCCGACCAGCAGATTGTCCCCGGTGGCAGAATCCTTGAATACGGCCGTCTTGGTCGAGATATTCATGGTTTCGCCTTTCGGGTTTGTAAAGCTGTACTCGTTGACGTGTTCCCGGTTGGGGATCAGCAGCTCAGCATCGTTCACGTTTTCGAAAATTCCGCGGAGGAGGGTTGCTGCATTGATCTCAGCATTGGCAAGGAAGGTTTTGCAGGCCTTGTTGAGCAGGATAATATTACCCGCCTTGCCGCGAACGAACGTCGGATCGGGGATGGCGTTTATGATGTTATTAAGGAAATCCCTCGTGGAGGAAATTTGTGCTTCGGCCTTGATTTTGTCCGTGATATCGATAAGCACCGTGTGAAGGTAGGGCTTTGCCCCGTCTTCATCCATAACAAGTGAAGACTCGATCTGGAGCGCTTTCCCGGGGTTGTTAGCCAGACAGTAGCCGAGGTGCAGGACTTCTTTTTTGCGGCTTGAAACCGATTTTTTCAGGTGCTTGCGGAAAAGTTCGGCGGATTCGCTCGTGAAAAATGAATCCAGCGGTTTTGAGAGCAGATTCTGCTTCGTCACGTTAACCAGTTCTATGCCGGTTTTGTTTATGTCAAGAATGATGCCTGTTTCCGAGAGGGCAAGGTATGCAACGGGCGAGAAGTCGTATAGCCTGCTGAATTTTTTCAGCAGCAGCTCGATCTCGGCTTTTTTTTGGGCCAGCTCTTTGTTCTGAATCTCAAGTTGATATTGATAAACCTGCAGCTCGTCCAGAAGGTTATTAATTCCCTCGAATTCGAGTTTGCTGTCGTTTTCCGTGCGACAATCATCATTTTTAATTATATCAAAATTGTCGGGATGCCCCACTACCTGTCCTTCACTCGAAAATTTAATGTAAATCAATAATCTTAAATTACCATAACCTG
>CAZIHB010000320.1:2716-3525 GCA_964538535.1 uncultured Hyphomicrobiales bacterium
AGGTAAGGGAAAAATGCAATTACAATCGCTAAAAGCAGATAATATTAATAATAAAAATATGCGGAAGGAAAAAGAAGGGCGAAATATCAAAAAATAACAGATAGATATATATCGATATAAAGAATGGGGCAATCAGAAGATCATCGAAAAATCTATGCTATTATCCCCTCGAGTTCCTTTATCGATGATATTACGTAATCGGGAGCATATTGGGCGTCCTCGTATGGCTTGCCGACGAAAATCGTCCGAAGCCCGGCTTTCTTGCCGGCAGTGATGTCGGTCGGGCTGTCGCCGACCATCCACGAGGCCGCAGTGTCGATATTATACTCGTCTATTGCCTCGAGTATCATCCCGGGATTGGGCTTCCGGTAGTAACTGTTGGCCGAGGCAAGTTCGGGGCAGTAATATATGTCCTCGAAGCAGAATCCGGTCTGCTCGAGCAGGGTTTTCTGCATGAATGTGTGGACGTGATTCAGATCCAGGTGGCTCATGATTCCCTTGCCGATCCCCTGCTGGTTCGTCACGAGAAATGCCGAGAAGCCGCGCTTTGATATTTGCCAGAAAGTGTCGATAAAGCCGGGAATGAACTCGAATTCGTTAACGTTCTGTATGTATCCGCCGAACTTTCTTCTATTGACAACCCCGTCGCGATCGAAAAATACTGCTTTGATTTTCATTTTCCGGCTTTAACATCAATTTGCAAATAATTCTTGAAGGACGGAATCGGTCTGGCTGAACACGATCTCCCATGAATGAGTCTCCTCAATCAACTTTCGCGCGTTTCTTCCGATTTCTTCCCCATAAGCGGG
>CAZIHB010000321.1:0-3505 GCA_964538535.1 uncultured Hyphomicrobiales bacterium
CCGATGCGGCTCTTATTAAGAACGGTGCGGAGGGTTATTTCACTGCCGCTAAGTGCACAAGTGATCTGAAAGTGCCTTACAGGATAGCCGTTAAATACGTTAAGGGTATGAAAAAGCAGATCAGTTCTTCACTGGGCGACAATCTGCTGCCAAAGGATATAATTGGCGAAGTGCCGCTTGTCATACTATCTCCGGATTATAAAGCAATTACGTTCGGAGCACCTCAGGATCGCAGGCAATTCATCGACAGCGTGCTTTCGCAGGCATCAAAAAAATATATCAGCGATGCGCTTACGCTGAAGAAATGCCTGAAGCAAAGAAACAGTCTGCTTGCCCTGGCCAAGAAAGATATTTATTTCGATTATTCGCACATCGAGCCGTGGACCGATATGCTAATTGAGGCAGGCGCCGGGATGGTTTTTGCCAGAAGGAGGTTTCTTCAGGAGTTTTCCGGTTATTTCAGGGATGCGTACGAGAGTGTGACGGGCGGCGCGGAGAAGGTATCGCTTGTTTATGAGCCCGATTCGCTGCCTGATGAAGTTCTGAAAAGCAACCCTTCAAAAGAAGAGATAGCCGCGATTTACCGCGAGTGCGTCAGGAGGCTGAAAATAGCAGAAATCAAGCGCGGCACGACATTGTTCGGCCCTCAGAAGGACGAGGTGAAGGTTTTCATCAACTCGGGTGTTGCCAAGGATATCGCCTCGCAGGGGCAGCACAAATCCCTCCTGATAGGTTTGAAATTCGCTGAATTCAATTATCTCAACGAGATCAAGCAGGAAACCCCGGTGATACTTCTTGACGATATTTTTTCGGAGCTTGATGAAGTGCGCACTTCAAAGGTGCTTGAGCTTGTTCTGAACAAGTCTGCTCAAACAATGATCACGCTGACGAATCCGGAGAAAATGCGCAGGGTGATACCTTTGTCGGCTGATTGTTCGTATTTTAGTGTTGAGTCCGGTGTAATCACAAAGGAATAGCTTAATGGGCACCTATATGCTTTCAAGCCTGCTAAGGCAGCTGATGAAAGAGCGGGGAATGTATGATCAGCTTGATGAATCGAGGATACGCTCGGTGTGGCTGGACTGCGTCGGCGAGAACCTGTCGGATGTGGTGCAGGTGGTATCTTTTTTCCGGGGCGAGCTGAGCCTCAGGACTCACAGCAGCGCCTGGAGGATGGAAATAAGATACAGGGAGAAGAAAATAATTGAATCACTCAACATCGCTCTTGGTGAAAATATCGTCAAAACCCTGAAAGTTAGATAAAAATTCCTTATTTTTGTTAGTCAAAGTAAAACAGATTATAATTTAAGCCAGAAAAAACGAACATGGAAGACTTGAAAGAAATCGAAGAAATCAATGATGCATCCAGCTACAGCGAGGATAGCATAAAGGTGCTTGAAGGGCTGGAAGCAGTCAGGAAAAGGCCTGCAATGTATATCGGAGACGTTGGAGAAAGAGGCTTGCATCACTTGATTCAAGAGGTAGTTGACAACTCCATCGACGAAGCCTTGGCCGGATTCTGCAAGAATATCAAGGTAACGCTTCATCGGGACGGTTGCTGTTCCGTTGAAGATGATGGCCGCGGCATACCAACCGGGCCTCATCCCGTGAAAAAGATTTCCACCCTGGAAGTGGTCATGTGCACACTTCACGCGGGAGGCAAGTTCGACAAGAAC
This sequence comes from uncultured Hyphomicrobiales bacterium, assembly GCA_964538535.1. Taxonomy (GTDB): domain Bacteria; phylum Bacteroidota; class Ignavibacteria; order Kapaibacteriales; family UBA2268; genus CAZIHB01. The sequence goes on from CAZIHB010000321.1 coordinate 1,677, forward strand.
ACCTACAAGGTGTCGGGCGGCCTTCATGGAGTGGGTGTCTCTTGCGTCAATGCCTTGTCTTCCTTTGCCGAAGTACAGGTCTTTCGTGACGGGCAGGGCTTTCGGCAGCAGTATTCCTGCGGAAAGCCTACAAGTGGCGTCGAATCGATAGGCGAAACAGAAAAAACCGGAACGATAGTAAAGTTTAAACCTGATGATACAATCTTTAACACTACAGTTTTCAAGCTTTACAAAACTGAAGAAAGGCTTCGCGAGCTTGCATTTTTGAACCCGAATATCATCATTACTCTTATTGACGAGCGCAACGAAGACGGGCCCGAACCGATTGTCGAAAAATTTCACTATGAAGGCGGGCTTGTGGATTTTGTCAGCTATATTGATGACGGGGTTACACCTTTGATTAAGCCTATTTACGTTTCTGGTTCGGACATGAGCGAGGCAGGCGCAGAAACTGTGGTAGAAATCTGTTTTCAATATAACAGCAGCTATTCCGAGAACCTGTTATCATATGTCAACAACATCAACACGATCGAAGGCGGCACGCACGTAACGGGCTTCCGGTCGGCTCTGACAAGGACCTTCAATGCATATGCCGCGGCAAATGTCAAGAGCGGAAAGAAGACTGGCAATATTCAAGTGACGGGAGATGACTTCAAGGAAGGCCTGACAGCCATCATTTCCGTGAAGATTGCAGAACCACAGTTCGAGGGCCAGACAAAGACAAAACTCGGCAACGGTGACGTTGAGGGAATTGTCAGAAGTATTGTTAACGATAAACTCTCGCTCTTCCTCGAGTCGAATCCAAACGAGGCCAAGAAGATTATAGATAAAGCAGTGAGCGCCGCCGAGGCGAGATTGGCTGCCAAAAAATCCCGCGAGCTTGTCAGAAGGAAAAACGCTCTTGAAAGCTCTTCTTTGCCGGGCAAGCTGGCGGATTGTTCTCTGAATACCCCCGAGGATTGCGAGCTTTATCTCGTCGAGGGCGATTCTGCAGGCGGCTCTGCCAAGCAGGGCAGAGACAGGCGCTTTCAGGCAATTCTTCCACTCAGAGGCAAGATTTTGAACGTCCAGAAAGCCAGGCCGCACCAAATTCTTGAGAACGAGGAAATTAAAGCGATGTTTCAGGCTATCGGCGTGGGATTCCATGATGAATTTGATATAACTAAGGCAAGGTATGGAAAAGTTATTCTGATGGCTGATGCCGACGTTGACGGTGCTCACATACGTACACTGCTACTGACGTTTTTCTATAAATATATGCCGGAATTGATACTTAACGGAAAGCTTCACATAGCTCAGCCGCCGCTCTACAAGCTTAAAAAGAACAAGCTTGAATATTATGCCTATAACGAGAAAGAAAGGGATGAGATCATAGAAAGGATCAGAAAGGAATTTCCCAAGTCGCGTGTGGTCCCGGTTGAAGAAACGGAAGAGGGCATGGTTGATGAAATGGAAGTGGCAAGGAAGGACGGGATAAGCATCTCAAGGTTCAAAGGACTTGGCGAGATGAACCCGGATCAGCTATGGGACACGACTATGAACCCTGATACCCGCACTTTGCTTCAGGTCACCCTTGGCGAGGCTGCCGCAGCAGCAAAAATATTCGAGATGCTGATGGGCGACAAAGTGGAACCACGCAGGGAATTTATTGAGAAAAATGCTCAATATGTTAAAAACCTTGATGTTTAAAAGCGAAGGTTTGCTATTTTTATTCAAGATAAAATGGCAAAAGTTTAAGTAATAGTTGATTATCATGAAGAAAAGAAATTTGACGGCGTGGATGATAGCAATATCACTCGCCGTTTTTTTATTGCCCGGCATGGCACCGG
>CAZIHB010000322.1:0-3503 GCA_964538535.1 uncultured Hyphomicrobiales bacterium
GAAAGATTATATAGAAATGGAAAACGAGTATGGTGCCCACAATTACCATCCTCTCGACGTGGTTGTTTCCGAAGCTAAAGGAATCTGGGTCTATGACGTTGAAGGCAAGAAGTACATGGATTGCCTCGCTGCCTACTCGGCCGTGAACCAGGGTCATTGCCATCCGAAAATTATGGAAGCATTCGTGGAGCAGGCAAAGCACGTCACTCTGACAAGCCGCGCCTTCCGCAACAACAAGCTTCCCCTGCTCTACAAGAAATTGCACGACATGACGGGATACGAGATGTTCATGCCGATGAACTCAGGCGCCGAGGCAGTGGAAACAGCACTCAAGCTTGCCCGCCGCTGGGGATACACTGTGAAGGGCATCCCCGCGAACAAGGCGGAAATCGTCGTTGCCAGCGGCAACTTCCACGGCAGGACAACCACGATAATCGGCTTCAGCGACGATCCGAGCTCATTCGAGAATTTCGGCCCATATTGCGATTCGGCCTTCCCGATGCACGAGTATGGCAACCTGGAAGACCTTAAGTCGAAAATCACCCCGAACACCGCGGCAGTGCTCGTTGAGCCAATCCAGGGCGAGGGTGGAATCGTTATCCCGCCGGACGGCTACCTGAAAGGCATCGCCGAAATCTGCAAGGCCAACAACATCCTGTTCATATGCGACGAGATCCAATCGGGCCTCGGCCGTTCAGGCAAGCTGTTTGCCCACTACTACGAGGGCGTCCGCCCCGACATGGTCGTGATCGGCAAGGCACTTTCCGGCGGCTTCCTGCCAGTTTCGGGCGTTCTTGCAGATAAATCCATCATGCTGACGATCAAGCCGGGCGAGCATGGCTCAACATTTGGCGGCAGCCCGATTGCCGCTGCTGTTGCCGTCAGGGCACTTGAAGTGATCGAGGAAGAAAAGCTCGTTGAAAGATCCTTCGAGCTGGGCAACTACTTCGTTGAGCAGCTCCGAGCCATCGACAGCACCCACATCAAGCTCGTCCGCGGACGCGGCCTCTGGATCGGCTTCGTGCTCGACCGCAAGGCCCGCCCCTATTGCGAACGCCTGATGCAAGAGGGCCTGCTCTGCAAGGAAACTCACTCGAACATCATCAGGTTCGCCCCGCCGCTCATCATCACGAAAGAAGAAATCGACTGGGCAGTCGGTAAGATATCAAAAGTGGTTAAGGAACTCGACTCCGTCGAATTTTAAACCGCTTGAAGATGCGAAATCAGATAGTAAATAAATTGCTGTTCTTAATTGTTTAGTTGTTTTTCGAAATTTATCGTTTTTAAACAGGGAGTTTAAAATGGAAAGGAAGAAAGTTATTATCATCGGCGCGGCCGGCCGCGATTTCCACAATTTCAACACTACTTACCGCACTGACCCCACCGTCGAAGTGCTCGCTTTCACTGCAAACCAGATTCCGGACATTGACGGCCGTAAATACCCGGCAGTTCTCGCCGGCGAATACTATCCGAACGGGATTCCGATCGTGGACGAGTCAGAACTCGAGAATATGATCAAGACGCAGCACGTGGATGAAGCCGTCCTTTCATACAGCGACCTTCCCTACGAGAGAGTCATGCACATCGGTTCACTCGTAATGGCAGCCGGCGCGAAATTCTCGATGATGGGCGCCGAACCAACTATGATCAAATCAACGAAACCCGTCATTTCCGTTTGCGCAGTTCGCACGGGATGCGGCAAGAGCCAGACAACCCGCGAAGTGGTTCGCCAGCTTCTCGCCATGGGCAAGAAAGTTGTGTCCGTTCGCCATCCTATGCCTTACGGCGACCTTGCTATTCAGAAAGTGCAGCGCTTTGCTGAAATCGCTGACCTTGAAAAGCATAAATGCACTATCGAAGAAATGGAAGAATACGAGCCACATATTGAAATGGGCAGCGTGATCTATTCCGGCGTTGACTACGAAGCTATCCTCCGCGAAGCAGAGAAAGAAGCTGACGTCGTAATCTGGGACGGCGGCAACAATGATATGCCGTTCTACAAACCTGACCTCAACATCGTTGTCGTCGATCCGCTCCGCCCGGGCCACGAGATCAGCTACTATCCCGGCGAAGTTAACCTCCGCATGGCCGACGTTGTCGTGATCAACAAGATCGACTCCGCTTACCCGGAAGATGTGGATGAAGTGATGAACAACATCCGCGAATACAACCCGACAGCAAAGATCGTTCTTGCTGCCTCGGCCGTTATGGTTGATAACCCCGACGTTATCAATGGCAAGAGAGTTCTCGTTATCGAAGACGGCCCCACACTGACTCACGGCGAAATGGAAATCGGTGCCGGCACTGTTGCAGCTCAGCGTTTTGGCGCTATCGACTTCATCGACCCCAGGCCTTACCTTGTTGGCAAGCTTGCAGAGACATTCGAGAAATACCCGAACATCGGCACTCTTCTCCCCGCTATGGGCTATGGCGAGCAGCAGATGAAAGACCTTGAAGCCACGATCGCCAATGTTGAATGCGACAGCGTTGTTATCGGCACGCCGATCAACCTGGCTCGCTTCATCAAAATCAAACAGCCCAACACCAGGGTGTTCTATGAGCTCGCAGAAATCGGCCAGCCGACGATCAAGAGCATTCTCAATGATTTCATCCCCACATTGAAAAAATAATTTCCGCTCTTGTGGAATTATTATTGAAAATCCCTGCCCCGAAAAGGGCGGGGATTTTTTTTATTGCCTGAAAAGCCGCTATTTTCCTTATATTTAATTAAGTTGTTGTTGTCACATTTTATCATCACTAATTTCGTTTATTCATTAGTATGTTTGATAATTATATTGATCGGAGAGAAAAATGAAAGCGACTATTCTGATTTTCGGCTTCCTTCTGGCCGCCCTCGCGGCTTCTTCACCACTCGTGGCCAAAGATGCAGGCAGTGACGAGAAGTTCTGGCCCGAGCACAGGCTCGGATTCTGCGGATCGATGATGACCGGCTACGGACTATTCTATCAGAATCACTCTCTCGAGGATTACACATTCAAGGGTACGATCTTCGGCTACGGGAAATCAGGTGCCGATAATTACGATGACCAGCTTGAAGCAGACATCGGGTTCGAGATCCAGAGAAACCTGAAACGCACCAGGCAGACAAGATTCTATTTGCTCTTGGGTTCATATTTCAGGTATAATGAAAGTAAGGAATACTATTACGTTTATAACAGCAACCCGCAGTTTACTAAAATTGAACGCTACACTAATATCGGCACCGGCTTCGGATTCGAAGTCATAGTGTGGAATCACCTGTCTTTCAACTTCGACTGCGGATACTACGGGCAGTTCGGGCGGAACAACGAACTTGACCAAAGCTGGGACAACATCCTGCAAAAGAGTATTATTAAAAAAGTAACCAGAACCCCCAGGGAATTCGGCTTTGGGGTTGGCGGGGGCATATCTTACGCGCTATGACGGCCACGCGGGAAAATATTCCGCGAATGAGCCACAATCCTCATGATTCAATGCCTGAGGATTTTTTTATTATATTATTT
>CAZIHB010000323.1:0-3501 GCA_964538535.1 uncultured Hyphomicrobiales bacterium
CCTCATCCTTTGAACGCTCATTCCCTGCCCGCTTATCGAGAACGATGAAAATATATTTTCAGCCATGGCCTTCCCTGACAATAATAAACAAAAACTTTCAATCCGCTCTTAAGTACATCTACTTAAATGTGATTACCACGTGTTCACCCCGCTACGTCTGGCTCGACGTGCCCGTGATGGCGCCCGAGATCCCGCGGAAATAGCGCCCCATCATCTGGGACGCGAAGCGGAATTTTATCTGGTTCTGCGCCATAAGCGACATCTCCTTGTCGATGTTCACGTGGGTTTCCCCGGAAAAATACACCTCAGCCTCGGGCACGCTCGCCGGATTAACCTCGCCCTCCGGCGCATCGCTGTCCGGGAGCCCGATCGGGATATGCTTCGAGTCGTCCGTGGCTCCCTTCAGCACCACTTCCTGATCCTGGAAGAACTCTTCGAACTTCACGTACTCCGGCCTGTAGTGCGGAGAATTCACGTTGGCTATGTTCTTCGCCGTTGTCCTCAGCCGCGTGCTATAGGCATCGAGCGCCCTGTTCATCAGGGGCACCCTCTTGTTGAACAAATGGTTGCGAAGCAGCATCCGAATAACTCCGGCTTATTATTATCCATTATCTTTCTACGGGACATACAAACAAATAAAGTGCCAAGATTGCCCGCGCGCGCGGCTGAAGCGGCGTTTTCCGCGTATGTCGCGGCGGCCGGGGACGATATGGCGGCGCGATGTTTCGCCCGGTTATACGGTTATCACGGGCGCGAACGCCTCGAGTTAATTTTTCTGGCGAATATTATTCGGTGGCTGATTTTAGCCCGAAAACTGATCATTCGGCCACGCGGGAGTTTCGGTCAATATAAATGGAAATAAAAATAAACCGCGTTTTGCGTATATTTGTTTTTTTATTCATAATTGTGCCGGCTTCTATGCGAGGAATAATTGCGGTATTCATCAAGGATCTGAAAAGCGAGTTTCGTACGCGCCACGCCCTGACGGCCCTGTTGCTTTTCGTTGTGAACACCATAGTGATGATACTCTTTGCCACGCGCCACGGCGAGATTTCCGGAGCGACCGCCTCGGGCGTGTTGTGGGTGATCATTTTTTTCAGCGCCATGAGCGGGCTTTCCAAAAGCTTCGTCAGCGAAGAGGAGCGCGGCACCTCGATGCTGCTTCGCATGAACTCCGCGCCCGCGGCAGTTTACTTCGGCAAGCTGCTGTTCAATACCGTTCTGGCCCTTGGGCTGACCATGCTCGCGGGCCTGCTTTTCGCCATGTTCTTCCCCGTCGCGATTGCGCGGCCCGGGCTGTTCATTCTTTCCATGGTGTTCGGCAGCCTTGGCCTGGCATCGGCCACCACGATAATCTCCGCCCTGATAGCTAAAGCCGGCAGCAAGGGCGCGCTTTTCCCGGTGCTTTCTTTTCCCATTCTGCTGCCGTTGATAATACTCGGGGTGTCGAGCACAACGGCCTCCATCACAGGCAGCGGCAGCGAATCCGCTTTTGCCGATTTCCGGCTCATGACGGCCTACTGCGGGCTGCTCGTCACGGCGTCATACTTCCTGTTCGAGGCTGTCTGGTGTGAATAGCGGCTCGTAGAGAGCCTTGTAGAGCGAGTGCCCGCGCGCGGCAAAGCCCTCGAAATAACCGGTGAACCACTGGTTCAGGTCTATTCCCGCCGACTCGGATGCGGCGAGGTCTTCCCTGCCGAAGAAGCCTCCCGTGCGGATGACCCTGAATTCTCTCGGCAGGCCTTTCTCGCGTATATGCCTCGCGGCCGCCCCGGCAAGTGCCAGAGAGCACTCTCTGAGCGGCTTGCCGCTCAGCCCGCCGCCGTATTCCGTCGTGAAATACTCGAAATTTTTTCTGTCGCTCCACGCTATGCTTCGCAGGTGCTCATCATATTTCACCGACGTGTTGCCGAGGTTGATCCCGTCGAACCCGAGATCGGCCAGCAGATCAACAAGCCCGGGAATCAGAGCGGGGTCAGTGTCGTTTGAAAACTTGGCGACGACGGGCAGCATGGTTCTTCGTTTAGCAAGGAATTTTTCCGATATGAAGCCCAGCCTTCTGACAAGCGTCTCCGACAGCCCCGTTCCGCCGGATTCGTGAGGCACGTTGGGGCAGCTCTCGTTCAGTTCAATAAAATCCGCCCCCGCCAGCCTGTATGTTTCCATGCCATGCACGAGCTCCCGCAGTGCCGCGTCGCCGATGATATCGGGCGAAGCGGAGATGCTCGCGCCAACGGGGCATCCCGGCCGCTTGCCAATGCCTGCAACGGCCGCCGCCACCTTGTCTGTGCCGGCGTTGGGCAGGCCCATCCAGTTAAGCGCCGCGCCCGAGAACGGGAGAGGCATGAAGGGGTGGAGCACACCGTTTTTCTGATTGCCATGGCGTGCCGAGCCGGTGGACGTGCCGGCAAGCCAGGCGCCCGCCCCCTGGTTGACGCAAAGCCTGTATCCTTCTCCCTTTTTGAACATTCCAGCCGCGTTCATCACCGGGCCGGAGAACTTCAGCCCCCACAGAGTGCGCGAATATTCTTCGGGCGGGAAGTAGCGGTCCTCGGGTATGTCGTCCTTCAGCAATGCTATGAACAGCTTTCGCCCGGGTGAATATACCCGCGTTACAAGGCCCGGCGGCAGGAATGAAATAGCGCGCCTCAACTTGCCCTCGGCTTTCACGCAGTTTTCCAAGATACTCATGTTTCGGTTCTTGCCAAATCTCGATAATACGTATTAAAGTTCTTTCCTGAGCCTGGCCACGGGATACTTCATCTGCTCCCTGTATTTTGCCACGGTGCGGCGGGCCACGTTGTAGCCCATGTCCTTCAGGTCCTTGCTGATTTTGTCGTCGCTGAAGGGCCTGTCCTTCGGCTCGGCCTCTATCATATCCCTGATGATCTGCTTGAGCACCCTCGTCGATACTTCGTCGCCCTCGTCAGTCGGCAGAGACTCGCTGAAAAAGAACTTCAGCTCGAAAGTGCCGAACTCGGTCTGCACGTACTTGCCGTTCACAATCCTGCATATCGTGGATATATCAAGCCCCGAGCTTTCGGATATATCCTTGTATATCATGGGTTTCAGCGCCGAGGGTCCCTTCTCGAAAAAATCTTTTTGTATGCCTGCTATGGCTGTCATCACCTTGAGCATGGTGCTCTTTCTCTGGCGGATGGCCTGAATCAGGAATTTCGCGTCGTCGTGCTTGTTTCTGATCCAGTTGCGGGTTTCTTTGTTGAAATTCCTTGATTTCGCTTCCTTTTTCAGCTTCTCGTATGCCTTGTTCAGCCTGAGGTGGGGCAGCCTGCTGTCATTAACGGAGATCAGCAGCTCGCCGTTTTCCTCATCGCGTTCCACCATGAAATCGGGGATCACGGTGTTGATTTCCGATTGGAACTCGCCTCCGCCGGGCTTCGGGTTCAGCCTGCGTATCACGTCGATGGCTTCGCGGCGGTAGTCCTCGGTGATGCCCAGCTGCTTTATTATTATCTGGAAATGCTTTTTCGAGAATGACTC
>CAZIHB010000324.1:0-3487 GCA_964538535.1 uncultured Hyphomicrobiales bacterium
AAGGCAATGTGCTTGCCATATCAAAGCCTTACTATGTTCCCCAACACTTTGGTCAGTATAATGACCTCACTATAGCTGCAGCCATTCAAATCGAAAACAAGTTTAATGCCCTCAACTCAATTCTTCAAGGGGATATGTCAATTGATAATCTGGCGATTCTCGATGAGGATTGGACGATTGAGGAAAGGATAAACGAAGCGTTATCCTTTTGGGGGCTTCAAGGCATACAATTAAATGAAAAAATGCAGAAGCTGAGCGGAGGCGAAAAAACGAAGGTTTTTCTAGCTGGAATGCTCGTTCACAAGCCTGAAATATTGTTAATGGATGAGCCTACTAACCATTTAGATGCAGCAAGCAGAGAAAAGCTATATCATTATGTTCAGACATATCCCTGCACTTTGGTTGTTGTTAGTCACGACAGAACCCTGCTGAATCAACTAGATACAGTATATGAACTCCATAAGCGCAGTATTAAAATGTATGGCGGAAATTACGAATTTTATAAGGCTCAGAAGGAGGCTGCAGAAAATGCAATAATACAACAACTCAAGCAAAAAGAAAATTCACTAAAAAAGGAAATTAAAATCAATATTGAAACTGCAGAAAGAAAACAAAGACAGGATGTTCGGGGTAAGAGAAAGCAGGAAAAAGGCGGCCTACCCAGAATAGCTATGAAAACGCTAAAGAATCAGGCAGAAAGGAGTGCGACAAGACTGCAGAATACTCATCAGGGGAAAATAGAGGAAATGACTGCAGAGTGTAGGAATACTCGTCAGTTGTTGTCCGAAGTCAGTAAGATCAAATTAGACTTTGATTCGTCTAACTTGCACAATAACAAAATACTTGTGAATGCTGAATATATCAATTTTGGATTTACGGATCAGCTGCTATGGAGTCATCCGCTTACGTTTCAGATTAGAAGCGGAGACAGGATAAATATAAAAGGAAAGAACGGTTCAGGCAAAACTACATTAATCAGGATCATTTTGGGCGACTTAAAGCCAACTTCAGGCTCGATAAGAAATTCGATTCTAAACTCGATTTATATAGACCAAGACTATTCTCTGATAAACAGCAGACTTACAGTTTATGAGCAAGCACAGGCATACAATCATGGCAAGCTATTAGAGCATGAGGTCAAAATCCGTCTGAGTCGATTTTTATTTAACAAAGAATTTTGGGATAAGCCTTGCAACAATTTGAGCGGTGGCGAAAAAATGCGTCTGGCACTATGTTGCCTGATGATAAGTAATCATGCGCCTGATTTGTTTATTCTTGACGAACCAACAAACAATTTGGACATTCAAAATACGGAGGTTTTGACCTCTGCGATCAGGGAGTATGAAGGTACGATTTTGGTAATTTCGCACGACGTGTATTTCTTGAAGGAAGTCAATGTGGAAAGCGTAATTGAGATTGATTGAACCTGCCACTCTGACGAAAAGTTACACTAATTGCTTATACATACAAAAAAATAGGGCAGCCTTGCGGCCGCCCTTTTCCTCTAAGTCATAGAGATTTCAAATCGGAAGAATTATTTCTTCTTTTTCTTGTCTTTCTTTGCCTTCTTGGCTTCTTTCCTGGCTGCCTTCTCGGCCTTGGCGGCATTAAGATCCCTGATTGCCGCGCGGGCTGCTGCCAGGCGAGCGATCGGCACGCGGAACGGCGAGCATGAAACATAGTTCAGCCCAAGCCTGTGGCAGAATTCCACGGAAGCAGGATCGCCGCCGTGCTCGCCGCAGATGCCAAGCTTGATGTTCTCGCGCGTGGCGCGGCCGCTTGTGGCTGCATGATTCATCAGGAAGCCGACGCCGGTCTGATCGATTGATACGAACGGGTCAACTGAATAAATTTCCTTGTCAACGTACATGGGAAGGAACGAGCCCGAGTCGTCGCGGCTGACGCCGAGAGTTGTCTGAGTGAGGTCGTTCGTGCCGAATGAGAAAAATTCGGCCACTTCGGCGATCTCGCCTGCCGTGATTGCGCCGCGGGGAACTTCTATCATTGTGCCGACCATGTAGTCGAATCTTGTTGAAGTTTCGGCCATCACCTGCTCAGCAACGCTGCGCACTATTTCTTCCTGGGCCTTCAGCTCTTTCACGTTGCCCACGAGAGGAATCATCACCTCGGGAAGCACTGCCTGGCCTTCCCTGATGACGTTGACGGCTGCTTCGAATATGGCGCGTGCCTGCATTTCAGTGATCTCGGGATACATCATGCCCAGCCTGCAGCCGCGGAATCCGAGCATCGGGTTGAACTCGTGGAGTGAGTCCACTCTGTCCTTGATTACGCTGACTTTAACGCCCATCTGCTTTGCCATCTCAGACTGGCCGGCAGCGTCGTGCGGAAGGAACTCATGAAGCGGTGGATCGATCGTGCGGACCGTTACGGGGCGTCCGTCCATTGCCCTGAATATGCCCTCGAAGTCCGCTCTCTGCAGCGGGAGAAGCTTGGCAAGGGCATTCCTGCGAGCCTCGATTGTGTCGGAAAGAATCATCTCCCTCATCGGGCCGATTTTCCCTTCGCCGAAGAACATGTGCTCGGTCCTGCAAAGGCCGATGCCCTCGGCGCCGAAAGCAACAGCATTGCGGCTTTGATCAGGCTGGTCGGCATTCGTGCGCACCTTCAGCACGCGGTATTTGTCTGCCCAGTCCATGATCTGCTTGTAAAGCTGATAGATGGGAGCATCTTCCGGCTTCAGCGTGCCTTGCAGAAGCACTTCAATCACTTCACTTGGCTTTGTCGGGATGTTGCCGTTAATCACTTCGCCCGTCGAGCCGTCAAGAGAGATATAATCGCCTTCTTTTATCACGACGTTTTTGCCTTCCACCATCATGGTGCGTGCCTTGTAGTCGATCTGGAGGCTGCCGCAGCCCGCAACGCACACCTTCCCCATCTGGCGGGCAACGAGGGCGGCGTGCGACGTCATGCCGCCCCGTGCCGTCAGGATGCCTTCAGCGGCGTTCATGCCGGCTATATCCTCGGGGGATGTTTCGATGCGGACGAGAATCACTTTCTCACCGTTGTTCTTCATTTCAATCGCGTCTTCGGCGTTGAAGACTATCTTGCCGGTTGCAGCGCCCGGGCCGGCGTTCAGGCCTTTGGTCAGGAGCTTGCCTTCGGCGAGGGCTTTCTTCTTTTCCTTCAGGTCGAAGATCGGGCGGAGCAGCTGGTTGAGCTGGTCAGGTTCGATTCTCATCAAGGCTTCTTTCGGCTTGATAAGCTTCTCGTTGACCATGTCAACGGCAATCTTCATTGCCGAAAGCGCGGTGCGCTTGCCGATGCGGCATTGAAGCATATAGAGCTTGCGGTCCTGGATTGTGAACTCGATGTCGAGCATATCGCGATAGTGCTGCTCGAGGATCTCGCGAATCTTAAGCAGATCGTTGTATGATTTCGAGTCGATCGACTCAAGCTGATCGATCGGAAGTGGTGTGCGGATGCCGGCAACCACGTCCTCGCCCTCAGCGTTCATCAGGAACTCGCC
>CAZIHB010000325.1:0-3479 GCA_964538535.1 uncultured Hyphomicrobiales bacterium
AGATACTATTTTTCCACGATTAACTCCTTTGTCTATCTTGGCGCTGCTGTTCTGCTCGTGCTCATAGGTATTCGCAGGTTCAGCGAAAGCGTAACCTCAGAGGTTGTTCTTGGCGGGTTGATCTTCGAAGCTTGCATGCTCGTGATGATGTTTATCGTTATGCTTTTCACTCCCAATGATGCTTTTTCGGATGACGAAGAAAAGGAGCATGACACGAGTGCTGAAGAACTGCTTACTGAAATTGGCGAGATTGCCCGTGACTTCGCGGCAGTTGTCGTGCAGCTGGAGCAAATGAATTCCTCTGTCAAATCTTTGATTGGGCAGCAGGATTATTCAGTGAAAAAACTTGAAGAAGTGGCTCTCCACACTGCAGAGGCTTCGCGGCCAAATCCGAAAATGATTGAAATAATGGATGTGACAAATAATGCACTGGAACAGTTCAATAACCGAATTGAACAGCTTAACAACTCTCTCGAAAATATGAGGGAGATTCAGATTGACAATGCAGTAAAGAAAGAATTAAGTCGAATTATTTCCGGTAAGCTGGCGGATGAAACCGGAAAAAAACAATAAAAAACGTGTTGTCGAGATATACTTTGTGCTTTATCTTGCTGCACTGATACTATTAATCCCTGACCCGAAGGAAAAGGGGGCAATTGTCGATGCTTTTGCATCACCCTCAGAATCATCTTTCTCGCTCAAGCCCGAGAAATCTTCATTGACGGCAAAGCTCGTCATGGATTCCACCGGGGCAAAGATTCTTTACCTGGATTCGGTAAATACGATTTTCTACAGCGGGAATGTGACGAATGTCAAATTCGAATTTGTCGTTGAGGATAGAACTCTTAATCAAAGGCTCTCATTATCTTCGGATAAACCTATATCACGGCATTTCCGGATAATAGAAAACTCGGGCACCAAATCGGCTGCATTCATCTGGACACCACCCCTGTTTGAACGCACAAATAAAGTGTATCTGGTTCAGGTATTCGCTGAGGCAGTTAAAGTCACTAACGGGCAGGCGAAATTATATAAAGAAAAGACGCAGTTTACGTTGATTGTAAATTTCTATGATAAAGAGACCGGGAAACCAATCGGCCCTGAAGCGGGAATAAGCCAAATTCCGGGTGATAATCGCGGTGCTGGAGATATGTTCATCTCTCAGAGCCAGCTTGGAGATATGATCCTGAATCCGATCGAAAAGAGAATAAATTCCTATGCCGGTCAAAAATGGAGAAACCAGATCAATGTGTTCGGGGCCAATTTGCAACGTGACCTGCTGAAGGCACCTGTGCTAAAATACACAAGGAGCCCCGAATCCAATGGAGGAAACGCGTACATCAAGGAAGTGACCGGCAATTCGATTATCATTGAGGGAGATGCCCCGGGTTATGGCTCCATGAAAGTTGAAATCAAGGTGGCACGGAAATTCGACGGAATGGAGTCCTCTGTTGATTTTGCAGTAATCCCGCAGCCGATACGTCAGCCTGATTTTGATAAAGTGATGTATCCTGAAAGGTCTTACCAATTGCAGCCCAATATGCCATATATCGCAGGCCAGGAACTTTACGCGTGCCTGAAATCAAGGGATGGTGACAGGGTTTATGCCTCGGGCGCCCAAGGCGGTGATTTTGCATTCACTCCTTCAATCTCGGATACAGGCAGAATTATATATTTCGAAAGATATGTAAACGGCAAAATGATAGGGCAGAGGTATCCTATTCAGATTTCAGGCTATCCGCCGCCGGAAATATCAAGGATCCAGATGTTCAGGCAGAACGTGGTCCGGGTTCAGACAACCTCGTTCGGTATGCACAGGGGCAAAGAAAACTACGTGAAATATCTTGAAGTGCTCGAGGGCAACGTGGAATATCGCGAAATTCTCGGCCGCACGACAAGGGATGCTGCTCAGCAGATATACACTCAGATATTCGAACTTTCCCCGAAAAATCATAATGAATCGCTGAACTTCAAAATCAGGGCGGTTGATGAGCGTGGTGTCAGGTCCGACATACGTGTTTATCCGAAATAAACAACTTTGGATATTAGAAATATTGAGATTAAATTGTTTGATTTTTAAAAGTGAAATATAAAATGGCAGAAACCACTATTGCAGATTTGATCGGTAAAGAAATTAAATGCCTCGACAAGGGTTTTGTAAGGCTGGTGGATGTGATGGGCGATGATTCTGCCATTGTGCAGGCGGCCAGAGTATCTTACGGCAAGGGCACAAAGACCGTGAACGAAGACACCGGGCTGATCAGGTATCTGCTTCGCAATCGCCACACGTCACCATTTGAGATGGTTGAAATGAAGTTTCACGTGAAGTTGCCTATTTTCGTTGCCAGGCAGTGGATCCGCCACAGGACGGCAAACGTGAATGAATATAGCGGCAGGTACTCCGAGATGAAGGATGAATTTTACCTGCCGGATATAAAGGATTTGAAGCTCCAGAGCAGCAACAACAAGCAAGGCAGGGCAGAAAGCGAAATGCCTGAAGCTGAAGCTGCTGGTATTCTCGACTCAATGGCCGGAATACAGAGGGCTGAATTCAACGAGTACACTAAATATCTTGAAAAGGGCCTTGCCAGGGAAATATCGAGAATCAATCTTCCTCTGTCCATATATACTGAATGGTATTGGAAAATTGACCTTCACAATTTGCTGCATTTTCTTCAGCTGCGGCTCGATAAGCATGCCCAGTACGAGATCAGGGTATATGGCGAAGCAATTGCTGAGATGGTTAAAAAAATTGTGCCGATCACATGGAAAGCTTTCGAGGACTTTACTTTGAACAGCGTAGCTTTTTCAGGCACCGAGATTGATGCTTTAAGAGAATTGATCGGAAAGCGGACTATCATGGCTTCGGACATGGAGAAATTTTCGATCCGCGGTGGCGAGAAGCGTGAATTTATTGACAAACTCGTCGAAAAATTGGGTTTTGCAGTCGAGGATTTGTAACATATCCTCGGCATTGACGTTATTGCAGAGTGTTAAACCAGTATTGGAAGGAAAAATGAAGATTAGCAAGATTCTATTGATCGCGATACTTTGCTCGGTCGGGCTTCATGCTCAGGACACTTTGACCGCGGATTACATCATAAAGAAGTCCCTCGAGTATATACCTTATCAAAAGTTTCTTAATTCTAAAACTTTGATAGTTAACGGCACCGTGAACACATTGCGTTTCAAGTACCCTTACAGGCTGACGTACATGTATCCGAACAAGTATAAATACGACGTTTCCATTCTGTCCAAGCGCGAATCACAGATCTTCGACGGTAAGAGCTATTACAGAGTAGCACAGGACACAGTCAGCGATTTACCAATGGAAGCCTTCGATTACCTGCTTGCATTTCACTCGCTCTTTTATGGTGTGTTCGCAAATATCGAGAAAGACCGTTTCCAATTCGAATATGCAGGTGAAACTGAATTCGATGGGAAACAGGCTTATAAATTGAATCTGATCAATATGATAG
>CAZIHB010000326.1:0-3456 GCA_964538535.1 uncultured Hyphomicrobiales bacterium
GGGGCCACCGACCTGTGGATCATTCGCTCCATCGGCCGCAGGCTGGGATTCGGCGACGCGGAAATCGACGAGCTGCTTCCCGTCATCTACCACAAGATCGCAACCCTCTTCAACGATGCAAACCTTGGGAGTTACATTTCTCTATTGCCCGGCATTGAGAGGATGATTCCGGCCCTCGAGTCTATGCCCGAGTTCACCCTCGGACTGCTGACCGGGAATATAATTGAAAATGCCTACCTGAAGCTTAACCATTTCGGCCTGGACAAGTACTTCCCCTTCGGCGCGTTCGGCAGCGATAACGAGGACAGGAACAAGCTTCCCGCCATCGCGATCGAACGTGCGAACATGATCAGCGGGGAGAATGTCTTCCGCGCCGAAAACACGATGATTATCGGGGATACACTCAAGGACATAGAATGCGCCGCCATCAACGGGATCGCCACCTGCGCCGTTGCCACCGGCTACACGCCGCTCGAAGACCTCTACCGCGGCCGCCCGGAACTCGTTTACGATAATTTTTCCGATTTTGATGCTGTTATTAATTCAATAAAATGCTATTTTGAATATCATTCAAGTCAGATTTGAGGAAATTGATGAAAAAAATTATCATTGCCATAGACGGTCCGGCGGGTTCGGGAAAATCGACAACGGCAAGGCACGTTGCACAATCTCTCGGGTATGTTTATATAGATACCGGGGCGATGTATCGTGCCGTAACGCTCGGATGGCTGCGCTCGGGCCTCGAACTCTCGGATGAGAATGTGGCAGACGTGTTGAATAAATTGAAAATTGAGCTGAAACAATCCGATGACGGGCAAAAGACCTTTCTGAACGGAGAAGACGTCAGTGATGCCATCAGGCTTCCGGAAGTGTCAAGATACGTGAGCCCCGTCAGCGCGATGTCGTACGTAAGATCCAAACTCGTTGACGAGCAGAGGCGAATGGGGATGGAAGGAGGCATCGTGATGGACGGGAGAGACATCGGCACTGTTGTCTTTCCATATGCCGACCTGAAGATCTATCTCGTGGCATCAATTTCAGCAAGGGCAGAAAGAAGAGCCCTCGAACTGAAAAACAAGGGCATCGAGTTTGACGTCGAGGAAATAAAAAATTTGATCAGGGACAGGGATACTTTCGATTCCTCACGCCCGATCAGCCCGCTGACAAAGGCCCCCGAAGCCGTGGAGGTGGATACTTCGAACCTCACGATCGAGGAACAGGTGGATTTGATTTTGGGCCTTGCTCAACAGATAATTAATAATTGATTTTTCAATGGGCAGCTTTTTTTTATTACGGTGGTTAAATGATTTTCGAAATAGATGATTCCTCCGGATTTTGCTGGGGAGTCGTGAGAACGATAGATAAAGTGGAAAAGTCGCTTAATGAATACCCTGACAGGCAGATATACGTGCTGGGACAGATTATACACAATCCCAGAGAGATTGAGCGGCTCGGGCAGAGAGGCCTGAAAACCATATCGCATGAAGACTTCGACACTCTCAACGGAAAAAAGAATATCAAAGTGATTATCCGGGCTCACGGAGAGCCGCCATCCACTTACCTGAAAGCAGCGGCCATGGAAATCGGGCTTATTGATGCCACCTGCCCGCTTGTGCGCAACCTGCAAAGCCGCGTCCGAAGGGCGTGCGTCGATGGCTACAGCATTGTCATTTTCGGTAAGCAGGAGCACCCCGAGGTGATCGGGCTGCGAGGCGTCTGCAACGATGATTGCATTGTCGTCCGGAGCGTTGACGAAGCCCTGAGCAAAGTTAATTTCGACCGAAAGACACTTCTCGTCTCGCAGACAACGATGGATAAACCCACGTTTATCGCGATTGCCGAAGCCCTGAAAAACAAGCTGAAAGGCCTCGGGCTGCCCGATGCTGATGATTTCTTCGAGGTTCAGAACACGATCTGCAAATTCGTGACACGCAGGGAAGCGTCACTTCGCGCGTTTGCCCAAAAAAATGACGTGGTGCTTTTCGTCGCCGGGCGCAACTCTTCAAATGGCAAAAGCTTGTTTATCACTGCCACGGAGGCGAACCCGAGATCGTATTTCATCGAAGACATTAAAGAAATCGATTACAACTGGTTCGACGGTGCGGAAAAAATCGGCATCACAGGGGCTACAAGCACACCGCAATGGTACATGCAGCAGATACGCGACGCGCTGGACGCCAAATATAACAGCTGACAAATCATTTTGCCGAAAAATAACAGGGGGCCGGTTCATTCATCAAACCGCCCCCCCTTTTTTTTCCGCTTGCCGCAGGGCTCGTCTTTATCTTTCCACGATGAACCCTGCCGAATACACCGCGCCGCTTCTCGTGAACGCGCTAATAAAATACACGCCGGGCGTGAAATCAGTCAGATCAATTGTTGTGCCTGCAGGTGAAAAATCTCCCTCGGCCTTCACGCTGCCTGTTATTCCGGTAATCTTGTACCGCGCGCCGCAGAGCCCGCCGGAGGCAGGAATGCTGAGCAAGTTCACGGCCGGGTTCGGCTGCACTGCCAGCTGCGTGCTTTGCCCGCTTTCATGCAAGCCGAGCACGTTCCCGGGGGTCGCCTTCACCGACAATATACCATCCTGGTAATATTTCAGCGCTGTCTCGGCATTTTTCCCCGTGAGTATGTCCGCTGCTTCGGAGATATTAATCTCGTATTCCGCGCCATCGGCTGCCGAGAGGCATCTCAGCCTGATTGCTTCACCCGTTTCAGCCCCCTCGGCGATCCCTTTCGTTGCAGGATTATCACCCCACACCGTCAGCACGGCCCTGCCGCCTTCGTACTTCGAGCTGCCCCACACACGGCCGTCTGCCGAAACCGCGGCCACCTCGCTGCCCTCGGCAATACCTTTCCCTTCCACTATGATGCAGGCAGAACTTCCCGTTCCCCTGAATGAAGGCGTGTAGTGCTTTCCTGCCATAATTTTCCCGGCTTGCAGTTGCTGCTTGCCGGCCGGGCAGATAATGCCGGGATAATCCCTGCTCTTGCTGATGCCCGTGGAATCTGCATCATAAGCCAGCGTATCGAGTGATGAGACACACATCTTGTATCCCTCGCCGGGGCGCATGTAACGGATATTATCAATTCCGTAGGCCGGGAAATATATTTCTCCGGCTGAATTTTTCGCCATGATCAGCGTTCTCGCGACTGACCTGACCCCTGATGATACAGCGGCAGAATCTCTTGGCAGGTATGAATTTATATACCACTTCCCGGGCGCCATCACCCTCGTGAACGTCCTCGGGTTGACGGCTGCGCCGCTTATCACGAGGTCTGCCGATTCCTTCATGTAAATCTGATACCCCCTGGTGATCTCCCAATCCTTGATGGTGTTGACACCTTCCGAGGGATAATACACAGCGCCTGAGTCATTTTTCATGTAGTCCATCTTGCCTTTAATTCCATCCAGCATTCTTTCCACGCTTCGGTTGATGGGATAGAGGTTTGAAG
>CAZIHB010000327.1:0-3454 GCA_964538535.1 uncultured Hyphomicrobiales bacterium
AAAGATGCTTTTACGAATTCTTGCATTATTGATTAAATTTGCAATCAAAGGAAAATAGTTTTTGAAATTTTAATATCTATTATGAGATGATAAAGAATGCTTTGCATACATAACACCAATAATGATCCCTATTTCAACATGGCAACGGAAGAGTATTTCTTTAAAAATTTTAACGATGATATTTTTATGCTCTGGCGCAATGAACCTGCGATCGTCGTCGGCAAACACCAGAACACATTGGCAGAGATTAACTTAGAGTATGTTAAACAAAACGGTATAAAGGTGGTTCGCCGTCTCTCGGGCGGTGGGGCAGTTTTCCACGATCTCGGAAATTTGAATTTCACTTTTATCCGGAACGTTGATTCGGATAAGCTGATTGATTTCAGGAAATATACAGAGCCAATCCTTGAAGTGCTTCAAGTGCTCGGGGTGAATGCAAAATTTGAGGGAAGAAACGATCTGACGATCGATGGGAAAAAATTCTCGGGAAATGCCGAACATATTGTAAAGAACAGGGTGCTCCATCATGGCACTCTGCTTTTTTCCGCCGAGATGACGGACATGACCGGCGCGCTGAAAGTCAATCCGCTGAAATTCCGCGACAAAGCAGTGAAATCGGTCAGGAGCCGCGTTACAAATATAAGCGGGCATCTGGCTGCCCCCATGAGTATCGAGAATTTTACCGAGCTGATCATGAACCACGTGCAAAACAGATATGCAGACACGAGAAGATATGAGATGTCTTCTGAAGACATAGAAGCTATCCGGCTGCTGGCTGAACAAAAATATTCCCGCTGGGAATGGAACTTTGGCCAAACCGCGAACTATAACTTTGAAAAAGTCACACGCACGTGCGGGGGAAATATAGAAGTGCATATTGATGCAGACAAGGGTGTGATCCGAAATATAAAAATCTTCGGGGACTATTTCAACAGGCTGGACACCGCGGACATAGAGAATACTCTTGTCGGCGTCAACCACGAGGAAGAAGCAGTCAGGAAGAAACTTGACGGTTTTATTATCGATGATTACTTTAAAAATGTTACTCTTGAAGAGCTTTTACAAGCTCTCTTCTGACGTCTGGCCAACAATTGTTATGGCTTCCGATTCTTCTACATCGTCCGGTTTTTCGTCGGAGTTTTCTACTTTATCTGCCTCGATGTCAAGTGACGCATCAGTGTTGCTTGAAGGCTTTTCTGCAGAATCGTTGTCCTCTTTTGCGAAGTTTTCCATTTCTATGTTCATGTCGGTAAGCATAGGAATATCGTCCGGGGCACTCGAATCCTCTGCTTCCTCCAGCGGGATTTCGAGCACGAAGTCTTCTGCCTCTGATATCCTGGTTGAAACGCTTTCCGCCAGTTCGTCAAGTTCTCTGAGCTTTGGCAGCTCCTCGAGGCTCTTCAGGCCAAATGCCCTGAGAAACTCGTCAGTGACGGAATAGAGCAGGGGCTTGCCGATGGAATCCTTTCTGCCCGAGATTTTAACAAAATTCTTTTCGATGAGGGAATTGACAACTTCATTGGAATTGACGCCCCTGATCATTTCAATTTCGGGTTTGGTTACGGGCTGCCTGTATGCAACAATAGCAAGAGTTTCAAGCGATGCCTGAGAGAGTCTGCGCTTTGTTTTGGCTTTGATCAGATTTTGAATCAGAGCGCCAAAAGCCGGCCTTGTAGCGAATTGATAACCGCCGGCATAGTTAACGATGTAATAGGGACGGTTGGAGTTCAGCAGATCGTTGTTTACTTCTTCTATCAGCTCGGTGAGATCAGCTTTCGAAAAACCAAAAAGAGCGTCAACAGATTTTTCAATCTCGGCCGTGCCGTTCTTTTTCACCTTAAAATGGCCGTTTTCATCGACTTCAACCTCTGCCGAATCCAGATCATTCAGCACGAGGATCTTGAAAAGCGAGTCCGCCGTTATCACCTCGTCGGAAGCAAAAATAAGGGCCTCGATGGCTGACTTCTGCTCGTTACGGGTGAGAGTAAGGAAATATGGTTTTGCTAAATCTTGCATTTTCCGGGAAGAAAAAATAAAACAACTAACTGTTAAACGGTTTGGCAGCCATCACGATATCGTCGAAATTATCTGCCTGGAGAATAAAAATATCTCTTCGGCGCACAAGGTCGAGTATAGCGAGAAAAGTGCACACGAGATGGGCTTTTGCCTTATTCAGTGTGATCTCGAAGAAAGTAATCTTTCTGCGGGTTTTAAGGCTGTTCAGTATCAATTCCTTTTTTTCATCCACCGTCACGGGCTGAAGGTTCACAACATGCTGCAATTCTTCAACAACGGTGTTTCTCTCGATTACTTTCCTGAAAGCATTGATAAGGTCAAAAAGGCTTGCATTCTTATAAGCATCCCCGCCGGCCATGCTTTGCTCTGCTTCGAAAATCTGGCGGTAATATGTGTATCTTTGCTCGTCTGACAATTTTTGAAGGTCGCCGGCAGCTTCCTTGAACTGCTTGTATTCCAATATCCGCTGCACAAGTTGAGTCCGCGGGTCCTCAACTTCACTTGTGCCGTCTTCTTTTGTTCTGGGCAGGAGCATCTGGGTTTTTATGTACATCAACGTAGATGCCATTACTATAAATTCGCCTGCCAACTCGAGATCGAAGGTCTGTATCACCCTGATATATCTAAGGAATTCCGCGGTGATCCTGGCGATCGGAATATCGTATATATTAATCTCATCCCGCTTTATAAAATATAAAAGCAAGTCGAAAGGTCCTTCAAAATTGGGCAGCCTTATCTTATACATCTTCCATCCAAACAATCCCGTTCATATAAGCAGGTAAAAATAATCAAAAGCCGGATTTCAACAGCACATAGTTATCCACAGCAATTGCCTATTCTTCGATGTATAGCCTGGGCACCCTGTTGGCAATGGCCGTAGTAATTTCCCATGGAATAGTGTTGATCATCTCTGCAAGCTCATAGGCATATATCGATTCATTTCCCTGAGTGCCGATGAAGATGGCTTCGTCGCCTTCCTTCACGTCGTCAACGTCAATATCCACCATGCATTGGTCCATGCAGATCGATCCGACAACCCGGTACTTCTTGCCGTTGATCAGGCAATAGGATTTATTGGTGAAAGAGCGGAAGAAGCCGTCCCCATAGCCGAACGGAACAATAGCTATTCTGCCTGTTTTTTCGGATACATATTTCAGGCTGTATCCAACCGTGTCGCCGGGCTGCACGCTCTGGAGCAGAAGAACCCTTGATTTAAGCGTCAGTATTGGTTTCAGATTCAGAGCATCGGCAAGCTTTTTATCTGCCATGTAGCCGTAAATCGCGAGGCCGGGGCGGATCATGTTAAGGTTGGCTTCTGGTATGTTCACGAGGCCGGCGGAGTTGGACGCATGGCGGTACTTGAATGCATAACCGGCGTCCTCCAGCATTTTTATGGTGTAGTTGAATGTTGCAAGCTGCTTTAGAGAAAGCGTCTTAT
>CAZIHB010000328.1:0-1784 GCA_964538535.1 uncultured Hyphomicrobiales bacterium
ATAAAGCAGAAACACAATCGGAAGCAATAGTAAGTAAATAAATTTTGATGCGTTCATGGAATCACCCGTTTTTTTGATTTTAATATAAGCAAAATATAAACTTAGTGCAAATACTAATATTGAATGCTCAGTTTAAAAGTATTAAAATTGAACTTTGTTACCTGAAAAAATCGAAAGGACTGAAAAGGCAGAATTATGGTTATCTGGACAACAGGCTCCGCGAATAACATTTTTCTTAAATCTTTCAAATTTTTGCTCAAATTGGTTCTCATGAAGCTGCTCCCTCCTGTTAGTCCTTGATGCGACTGTGCTCTCCACCCAATTAAACTTTTCCCGCACTATTGCGTATATATATAATAATTTGATTTAGCAGTGGAATACCTTAATTTTGTGAGTTGAATTTTATGAGGAGTCGAGAATGAATGAGCACGATACCATCCAGATTGTATCCACTGTTGCAACAATTTTCTTTTTACTGGACTCTTACGTCAATTTCTCGTGGATGGCATACCACAAAAAAAACAACAAATACAAATGGCTCTCCTATGCACCGTGGGCAATCATGCTCATCATGCTTCTGACTCTGATTTTTTCGCTATATACAAGGCTGCGCAGTCCCGGGAATATAGATCTAAACTTGTGGTTCATGATCCCGTGCATCTGGTTCCTGCCGAAACTCGTGATTGCTCCCGGTCTGCTTTTCAGGGATGCCTGCAGGCTGACGGGATGGCTGACAACGCTCGTGAAGAAAAAATTCTTTGACGCGGGCGAGCCAAGGAGCTCTTTCAATCCGGGCAGAAGGAAGTTCGTCAGCTGGATCGGGTGGGGCATGGCATGTGTCCCGTTTGTTATGGTCGGCAATGGCGTCCTCCGCACTGCATATGACTTCAGGATATACCCGGTTGAAATAACCATCCCAAGGCTTCCTGCTTCAGCTGACGGGCTGAGGATAGTGCAGCTTTCCGACATACATTCCGGCTCGTTTTATTCCGTTGAACCTTTCAGAAAGACGGTTGAGATCGTCAACTCACTCAATCCGGATATTATTGTTCTCACCGGCGATTTTGTCAATTTCTCACACGGAGAAATTACGAAGTTCCTGCCCGAGTACTCCAAACTCAAGGCTAAATACGGAGTTTATGGCTGCCTTGGCAATCACGATCACTACATGACAAATGCCGCTATCGACAAGATGGTTTCGGAGCTTCAGCAGGCCGGCGTGGTTATGCTGACGAACCAAAACCGTGTATTGAGAATAAACGGCGCGGATATCAGCCTGGCAGGCGTTGACAACACGGGCATGAAACAGAATTTTGCGGATTTCGACAAAGCGCTCGCCGGGCTTACGCCCGGGAACCCGACGATTCTTCTCTGTCATGATCCGACAAATTGGGATAAATCAATCGTGGGCAGGAAGGACGTTGATCTGACGCTTTCAGGACACACTCACGGTGGTCAGGTGGGATTCCAGCTTTTCGGCCTGCAGATACTGCCCGCCAAGATGGCTTACAAGGAAATCGCGGGTCTTTATCAAACCGGGAATCAATATCTTTATATCAATCGCGGGCTCGGCATGACGGGGCCGCTTATACGCATGAGCATCAATCCCGAGATCACGCTCATCACGCTCCGAAGTCCTGTCAACTCTTGATATATCTAATACTTACAAGGCAGTTTACACATATCTCGTAAACTGCCTTATTTTTTTTGTATTCTCGTGCAGTTGAGCTAATTTTGAAAGCTTAGATTTGTTTCATTTTGTGGACAAAAAAATGAAGTTAAAA
>CAZIHB010000328.1:1807-3445 GCA_964538535.1 uncultured Hyphomicrobiales bacterium
TTTCGGCTTAGCGATTCTGGCTGCTTTTGCCGTTTCTTGTTCATCAGCTCCGAAGACGATCAGGTTCGACCAAACCTGCGTGACGTGCATAAAATCTCAAAGATTATCCTGCACCGGGGAAAATTGCCCAAGCACCTTCATGGTGGAAAACGATTGCCTCGTGACGCTGATTGAAACAGGTGAAAACATCAGGATGAATGAAATACTCGATGCCGAGTATATCAAGCCTCAGGGCGGGCTTCAGATTGCGATAGCCAAAATCAACGGCAGTTATTTTTTGACGGGTGAGCAATTTAATAATTTGTGGATACTCACTCCCGCCGGAAAAAACCTTGCTCAGTACTATTCGGTTCCTTTGCCCCAGGCAAAACCCGTCAATCCGGTTTTCGAGCTCTACAGCAATGCTTTGCTGTATCACGCTGATGGTTTGAAGGGCCGGTTTGTATATAATGAGATTGAAAAAAAATGGAAGAATATTGATGAAACATTCCCGAAGGCAGGCGAGTGATTATGAAGCAAATCAAACTAATTAGCATTCTGTTTGTATCGATTCTTATTGCATGGGGCGGACTGACAGCTCAACAACCCTTTGACAACTCTTTCCAAAGCTTTCAGGCTAAAGTGTCGGGCGTTGTTAATAAAAATGCCGATCAGCTCAGCGAACAGGATCTAAAAGTGCTGCGCGACGTTCGCAACAAAGACGAAAAAGCTTTTGGAGAGCAATATCAGAAAGTAATAAGAGATTATAAGCAAAAAGCTGCAAGGCTTATCCAGGAATACGACAATCAGAAATCGCTGAAAACTGATATAGAGTCGAAGGGCAAAGAAATAAACAAATTGGGCGGCGACCTTCAAAATGCGAACATGAGGATCGACACCCTTCAGACAGAAAACGCATCGCTGCGAACGGAACTTGAAAAGCTTAATTCAAGGCTCAAGAGGCTGGAAAGACAGAAAAGGTCAATTTCAAAAGCAAACCGCGAGCTGCAGCTCTCCCAGAAGAATGCTATCGAAAATCTGGAAATGAGCCGAAACGCGGTAAAAAGCATGATGAACCTGCTCGGTTCGAACCCTCTTGGCTCTGAGATGGGCGGCGATATACCGAAATCACTCTCTGACTCGCTTAACAACACCGAGTGCTCCATTGCCGAACTGCTTATGAACAACTATCTCCTGACGCTCAAGTCCATGGAAAACGACAAAGCCTACATGGATTCAGTCGTCAGCTACATGAGGGAACACAAAGAATACCCGGCAGCTCTCTACGATTATTTCGACACCGGCATCAAGCTAAGCGACAGGCTTAAGGCAAGCAAGAGCGAATGCGCCCAGAGGAACGCGCAGCAGATTCAGGATGAAATCACACGCTTCCAGAGCCTCATCACTTCCAGGCTGGATCAGTCCTTCTTTGCAAAGCTTATGAATATGCTCGGCGGCACCGGTTTTATCTTCATCATTTTGATTGCTCTCGTGCTTGCTGTTTATATTTGGTCCAAGATTTATGGCAAGATGATGCTGATGGCATCCTACAAGGTGAAGGACGACAGCGGCAGAATCATTAACACGATGGACAGGATCACCTACCGCAGCTTCGGCATCCACCTTGATAATAGGAACGTTGTTATTATGAAGGCAGAG
>CAZIHB010000329.1:0-3411 GCA_964538535.1 uncultured Hyphomicrobiales bacterium
AGTATCATTCGCTTAACAGATCACCATCGCTTATCAAATATACACGTGAATTTGCTATAACGCGAGGCGCCATTCATCCCGGCCCGTAATTATAACCCGACGGCATTAAAATTTCCCGGCGTGCTGCAAATGCGCCCGCGCCGGGAATATCTTCATGATGCGTTTTTGTTTTTTATGAATCTGCAGGGCGAATCCCGCCGTTATTTCTTCTCGCCGTAAACGGTCACGCTCTCCACAAGATTGGGATTTCTTCTGATTTCGGTTAATTCTTCGGGGCTGACGTACTGCAATAATATCTCATCAGGCAGATGTATCGCCTTCTGCTTTTTTATCTGCGTGTTAACGAATCCAGCCTCGCTAATCGTATCCAGGTACTCATGCTTCTGCACCGCCCCCGCGACGCATCCTGCATACATCAGCACTCCCTCGCGGATTTTCTCGGGCAGCGCACCATTCAACACAATATCAGAGATGCAGAATCTGCCGCCATGCTTCATCACCCTGAACATCTCGCTGAAAGCCCTCGATTTGTCCGGCACGAGATTGAGCACGCAGTTGCTGATAATCAAGTTAAATGATTCATCATCAAGGGGCATTTGCTCAATCTCTCCAAGAATGAACTCAACATTATCGTATTGAAGCTTCGAATTATTCTCTTTGGCTTTGGCAACCATTTCAGGCGTCATATCCAGGCCTGTCACTTTGCCCCCGGGGCCGACATACCTCCGCGCCACAAACGCGTCATTCCCCGCCCCCGAGCCAAGATCGAGCACCGACTCACCGTCCTTAATATCAGCAAATTCCGTGGGAATGCCACACCCGAGCCCCAGATCAGCACTCGAGACGTAGCCCTCCACGCGGGAATAATCGTCGCTCATAACAGTGTAATCAATATATTGCCCCGTGCAGCACCCGCATGATCCCTCGTCAGGCAGCACGCTGAGAGCTATAGCTCCATATTTTTCTTTTACAACTTCCTTTATATTCTTATTATTATCCACCACAGCCCCCGAATATAAATTGAAACATATCACATTTTCTTAGACGAATGTTGTTATATAAAGTTACAATCCGGATTGCACATTTTCTGATGTTAATAAAATAATTGCCGATCCCTTCGAAAAGAAAGCGGCAATTATTTTTTTTACTGTTTCAATATTATTACTTGATCTTCTCGATTTTCATTTCCACTTTCTCGTTGGGATTATCCCTGCTGTCGCGGGGCAGCGCGACGATTGCATCAACGATATCCATCCCGGTCACAACCTGGCCGTAAATTGTATATTGGCTGTCGAGGTAAGAGGCGTCCCCCACGCAGAGGAAAAATTGCGACGTGGCGCTGTTGATATTGTTGCCCCTGCGCGCGGCAGACATTATTCCACGCTTGTGGCTCAGCTTGCTGAACTCGGCATTGACCATGTTCTGGCCGGGTGCTCCCATGCCCCAGGTGGCTTTGTCGGGATTAGTCTTCGAGTTCGGATCGCCGCCCTGAACCATGAATCCGGGTATTACCCTGTGGAAAGCAGTGCCGTCATAGAATTTTGCAGCCACGAGGCTGTCGAAGTTGTGGCAATGATTCGGGGCAATGTCGGGGAACAGCTCGATTACGATAGTGCCGATAGTTTTTCCGCTTTGAGTGGCTGTAATTTTGTATTGCGGCCTTGCAAGCCCGATGTTGTCAGCCACGGGTTTTGTCCAGCCGGTTCCCTCGGCAAGCAGCCCTACGGCAGAAATGGCAAGAACCATCAGAATCATACTCAGCATCTTCATTCTTTCTCCTTTCAATCCAATAATTATACAAAGCAACTTCTCAATTTATGTAACATCCATGATTATTCAAGGGATTTTTTTTTCTAAGCCGACATTATCTTGTTCACTTCCGAACAGGCCTTTTCTCCATATTCTTGTGATCGCGTTTTATTTTTCTTGTGACTGATGCAATTCTTTTGTATTTTCTTATGGAAATGGATAGTTCTTTTATTTATCATAATTTTGCGTGTTTCAGGCATGGGGCCTGAAGCAGGGGAAAGCGGAGACTTAGGATGTTCATGCATAAATGTTTTGATACTTACCTGTTATCGGGATGCCTATGTACACAATAAATACGCACTTGAAGAAAAACAAAGGAACGAACGGCATTCAGGAAATTGCATACGCATTCCAGCAAAGCAGAGTGCTATTCACTGCCTGCGAGCTTGATGTTTTCACGGTGCTGGGCAACGACAAGCTGAGCGCTGAAGAAATAGCCGCGAAAATCAACTGCGATGCCGGGGCATTGGAAAAGCTTCTTAACGCCGTCTGCAGCATCGGATTGATGGAAAAAGATAACAGTCTCTATTCCAACACTCTCGAATCACTGATGAACCTTGTGAAGGGCAGCCCGGAATACCTCGGGAACCTTATGCACGTGGCAAGCCTGTGGAACACGTGGGGCAATCTGACCGAAACCGTGAGGAAAGGAAAGCCGCCCGAATATCATGATATTAGCGACAAGGACAAGAACTGGGTGGAAACCTACATCATGTCGGGGCACTGGAAAGTGAACCAGGCAGCCGTCGAGGTGGCCGAGATGATCCCGCTCGCCGGAGTCAGCAAATTTCTGGATCTTGGCGCGGGCTCGGGGCTCTACACTATGGAATTTCTGAAACAGAAACCCGGGATGAAGGCTGTCTGCTACGATCTGCCCTCCGTCATCCCGCACACGAAGAAGCACCTGGAGCTGGCCGACCTGCAGGGAAAAGTCGAAACGATTGCAGGTGATTTCATGCAGGGTGATATTGGCACGGGCTATGATCTGGTCTTCGTTTCCGAAGTTATTCAGGCCTACTCGATCTGGGAAAATATCAAGCTGATGCAAAGGGTGTTCGATTCACTCAATCCGGGCGGAAAAGTGGTCATCAACGAAACCATAGTCTCCGACGACCGCACTTCGCCCCAGAGAGCCGCGATGCTAAGCATAAACATGCTCGTTAACACCATGAATGGCGATGCATACACTGAAACAGATTTGTGGATTATTCTCAAAGAGTCCTGGTTCAGCGACATATACCGCATGAACACTAATTTCAACACAAGCCTCGTGATCGGCACCAAGCCGGGCAGATATTTTTAAGCCTGTGCCGGCATCGGCGTTTTTTTGTTGATTGACTTATTTTAAATTTTATTAGGGGGGAATTTATTCCCCCAATTTTTTTTATATGTTTTTTAAAATTGATGATTATATATTATTCGTGTATATCTTTATGTTAATATGCAGGAGGTTTTCAATTGGAGACAACTTCTTATAATTTTGAAATTATTGCAATCGACCGCAACGGCGATGCCGCCATCACCGTTAACGAAAGCCTGATTCATGCACTCGTGTTCTCTGAAACTCTCTGGAAATCCCAATCAATTGTTGAAAAAAACGGC
>CAZIHB010000330.1:0-3400 GCA_964538535.1 uncultured Hyphomicrobiales bacterium
TGAGAAATAGGAAATTGCGTAAAAAATTTGGAGATCAATCTTATGAAGAATATCAGTATTATTCTTATATCTGCAGTGCTTTTGCTGCTGGCAGCTTCGGCCGGGCTGAGGGCAGGCGATAAAGTGAAGGAAAAAATTTCCGGAAAAATCGCGCAGGGAAAAGAGTTCGTGATAGCTATCCCGCCGAACGAAAACCAAGACATCACTTTGTCAAAAATTGCGCTCGAGATTTACGTTACTTCCCAGAAGAGCACAACAGTCACCATGACACTACCGAGCGGGAAAAAAATAACAAAGACGGTGGACTCGATGCAGATTCAATCCTTCTCCTCAAGTACGGGCGAGTTGAGCTACAACCTGGAGACATACACGAGCGAAAAAGTGCTTGATAACGCCATATTCATAAGTTCTCCCGATTCCATTTCGGTTTACGTGCTCGACGCGAAGGGATATTCGGCTGACGGCTACCTGGCACTTCCGGTTCACAGCTGGGGCCGGGAGTATCTTCACCTCTCCTACTATGATTTTTACGAGGACCTGTCATTTCCGCCGGCCGAGCGAGGAGGCGGTTTCATTGTTATTGCATCGGAAGACAGCACTCGCTGCAGAATCACTCTCAGAGGACGCGGGGGCGACGCCGGCAGGACGATGGAAAACAGGAAAATCGGCGACTCAATCGACGTGACGCTGAACAAAGGCCAGATTTACATGGTCATGGGAAATGGCAAAACACGTGGCGTTTTCGATCTCAGCGGCTCCGGCGTTGTTTCCGATAAGCCTGTCGGCTTCATATCTTTTCACATGAGGACAATGATACCATCTTTCGGTGTGGCAAACGGACGGAATAACCTTTGCGAGATGCTGCCGCCATTGAAGACATGGGGAAAACGGTACACGACAATTGAGTTCAAACGCAACAGCAAGGGCGACTTTTTCAGGCTTATCTCTGCTTATGACGATAATCATTGGAGTGTCAAATCCTATGACATGGCAACCGGAAAGCTCCTGCTCGAAAAAAGCGGGGTTCTGGCCAAAAAGGGCGACTTTTTCGAATATAACGAGGCGCCTGCAGGCAAAATTTCAACCGAGAAATCCATCAGAGGCATCTCTATATGGGAATCATCCAAACCGGCCGAACTTATTCAATATTCCTATTCATCGGACTGGGACAAAGCTTTGTATTTCGATCCGTTCATGACTCTTGCGATACCTCAGGAACAGTTCGTAAATACTACTGTTTTTCAAGTTCCTGAGGGGATTGCGAAATTTAAGGACAACTGGATTAACATCATAGCTATTGGCAGTAAGGTTGATACGGCTCAGAAAAAATTGAAAACAATTAAGGTTGACAGCCAGTATCTTTACGAAGTCGCGCCTGAACTCATACAAAATAAGGTGCCGGGAACCAACCTCTACTGGTGCACTCTTCGAATGGAGCCGGGTGCACACACTCTTACGGGAGAAACAAAATTCGGAGCTTATATTTATGGGTTTGACGATCGAAACTCATACGGATGGCCTGCTGCAATGTCCATTGATGAAATTAACACTATCGATACACTACCTCCACTGCTTTCCATTGCCGGCTTCTGCGGCAAATTTAACATCACCGCCACCGATAACAGGGATGGGCAGGTGAAAGACTCCCCGCAACAGGAAGATAAGGGGCTTTATTCAATGGAACTGGATGCTTCAAGCTATAATGTCGAGATGATCCCGCCAGGCCCAATATTCCTTGATGATAAGCTAACCCGGGAAAAATCAGTCCAAATCAAGGTGCTTGATCTAAACTCGCCTGCTTTTGCCAAGATTGAGGTACTGGACAACGAGGGCAATTCTGCTCTGGACAGCATCTTCTATTCTCCGGATTTTAAACCGAACGTCAACCTGGTTATTTTCAATAAACAAGGGCTTGAATTTCTTTATCCCGGCGAAAAGAACAACGTTATTTTTTCAATTATATCCGATAAATGGAAAGAAACGGTGTTCGATTCCATTTCATTCGACTACACTTTTCCCCACTACGCGTTGATAGTCGATACTGCCGGCATAAAATTTCATTCTGGCATCGACAGCCTCGATCATTTTCAGTATATCCCGGTCCCCGGGGGCAATGACACCCTGCGCATCCATATTGCCGGATTGAACAATTTAAGAGAGAATTCTGATCTTGTAAGTATTCCTGTTGAAATCACCCTCTACGAAAAAAAGCAATTCCTGAACAATATTGCCAACCTGTCAACATCACCCGGTGCCGACTGCATGAATATCAGCAGCGATTCGGCCTTGACAAATCTGGATGTCTGCGTCTTCGATCTCCGGCACATCGCGTTGAAAGGCTTCTCGTCAGAAATATTCCTCGTTTCACCCAATCCTGCAAAGGGAGATATATTTTCCGTAAAGTATTCCTCCGACAGCGAGTCTGCCCCAATTGCCGATATAATCGACCTGACCGGCAAAGTTGTTCTATCCTGCAGTCTGGGTGCCCGCAAGCCCGGAATCTACAGGGAGAATATTGACATATCTAATCTGCCTGACGGCTTATACACCATCGTACTGCATGGCAGCCGCACTGCAGCATCAGGCAGGCTCGCGATCGTCAGGTGATTATCTCTCCTTGAAGCATGGGCATATCTCGTCCTGCAGCTCGGCAGGAATTTGGTATTCTTCGAAGGGTTTGAAATCGGTGATCATTGTTTTTATCCTTTCAAACCCTTTACTGTTTCCGTCAGTATTCATTTCCCAATATCTCAGGGCTTTATCAGGAGTAAAGGAGCAGAACTGCCTTAAAATGATTGCAGACACGTAACCCGACTGATGCCAGCCGTTCCAGCAATGGAAATACAATGGGCCCTCCGAAGGATTCTTTATGGCATTATACACCATCTTTACAATTTCCTTTTGCTGAGACCTGCTCATGCCCGAGTTTTGAATGTAGAGCAAGGTATCCCGGCCCTCGATTGTTTTCTTTTCTGCTGTGGAAAAGTTTTTTCCATACAAATAGACGGCCTTCGAGAACCCTTCCCTGCAAAGATTATTCAGCCCGTCGGGCGGCAGCGGGTTATGGTTGTCCCTTTTATCAGACTTGTGGTAGAAATTATTCGCCCCGCCGCGGTAGGCCACACCATGCAAAATTACTCTCATATTGCGCGTTCCATAGAGCTCGTCGAAGCCGTCACCGTGATTATTTGTAATTTTATCGGACAGGCAATCCGCCTTGTAGCGCTCATGATAGAATTCAAACTTTTCGAGGGATGAGCTAAATCCCTTGTGGCGTGCCACTTCCCGGGCATACGAAAATTTGGGTAAAAAACACGACAGCGCTATGATTAATAATAATAATGCACTATTCACTTCTATTCTTTTACGCATTGCATCCAATTCCAAAAATCTACAATTT
>CAZIHB010000331.1:0-3399 GCA_964538535.1 uncultured Hyphomicrobiales bacterium
GCAACGCCGGCAGGGGATTCAAAATCATCGAGCTGCCGGGGCTGCCGAAAGTTGCCGTGCTGCAGCTGCAGGGCCGCACATTCATGCAGACTATCGACTGCCCTTTCAGGGCCGCGGATGCCGCTTTGAATATTATCGGAGAGCAGACCCCGAACATAATTATCGACTTCCATGCCGAGGCCACGGCCGAAAAGCTCTCGCTGGCATGGCATCTTGATGGCAGGGTGAGCGCCGTGATTGGCACGCACACGCACATTCAGACTGCCGACGCTGCCATAATGCCGAACGGCACGGCTTATATAACCGATTCCGGCATGACGGGACCCTATGATTCAGTCGTCGGAATGAAAAAGGAAGTGGCTTTGAAAAGATTCTTGATGCAGACTGCTCATAAATACGAAATGGCCGAGGGCGAAATAAAGATCGCCGGCGTATTTGTCGAAATTGACGGCGACACCGGATCGGCCCTCAGAATTGAATCTTTTGTTCATCCCAAATATCAAACTTCAGTATTCGATTCTTTATAGGTGAAGCGATGGCAGACAGATTAACATTGGCAATAGTGGGCGCGACCGGTCTCGTTGGCAGAACGATGGTGAAAGTGCTCGAGGAACGGGATTTCCCCGTCAGTGAACTGATACTCCTGGCCTCGGAGAGAAGTGCGGGCAAAAAAATTATGTTCAAGGGAAAAGAATTGACCGTTGAAACCTTGAACGAAAAAAGTTTCGGAGGGGTGAAAATCGCTCTTTTCTCGGCCGGCGGCGACGTCAGCAAAAAATATGCGCCCATAGCAGCAAAAGCCGGCTGCATCGTGATTGATAACTCGAGTGCCTGGAGGATGCACCCCGAGGTGCCGCTTGTCGTGCCGGAAGTCAATCCCGGGGCTCTTGCCGGGCATCACGGAATCATCGCCAACCCGAACTGCTCAACGATTCAACTCGTAGTGCCGCTCAAATACATTCACGACAAATATACACTCCGAAGGGTTGTTGTTTCCACTTACCAATCCATCTCGGGAGCCGGGCAAAAAGGCGTTGACAAGCTTCGCAGGGAAATCGCGGGAAATATCAACCCGAAAGACAAGCATAAAATTGCCTACAATATAATGTTTCATTCCCCGGTGGAAAACAGCGATTTCTCCGTGGAAGAAATCAAAATGATGAACGAAACAAGGAAGATCCTTTCGCTGCCTAAGCTTCGCGTTGCCGTAACCTGCGTCAGGCTGCCCATACTCGGCGGCCACGGCGAATCAGTCAATCTCGAGACCGAAAAGCCATTCGACGTTGAAGACATCCGCAGCCTCATGCTTTCACGCCCGGGCCTCGTCCTGATGGATGACATGCAGAACGACTGCTACCCGACTCCCGAAATTTCTGCCGACACCGACCCTGTCTATGTGGGCAGGTTCAGAGTTGACAGCACGGTTGAGAACGGGCTCTACATGTGGGTCGTGGCTGATAACCTCAGGAAGGGGGCGGCCACTAACGCGGTGCAGATTGCCGAGACAATACTCAACGAGAGGTACACTTCATTCGAGAATTTTAATTTCTAAAATTTCCGAAGGCAGGTTTGCCAGGCGGTATAGAAATATTTTATTCAGGCGGGCCGGCCTTCGGCTCGCTTT
Source organism: uncultured Hyphomicrobiales bacterium (assembly GCA_964538535.1). Classification (GTDB taxonomy): domain Bacteria; phylum Bacteroidota; class Ignavibacteria; order Kapaibacteriales; family UBA2268; genus CAZIHB01. Next base: position 1,625 of record CAZIHB010000331.1, read on the forward strand.
TTTTTCTTTGCTGACGCTTGATTATTGGCAATTTTTAACCGCGATTTTGCCGTCACTGACTCAAAATAGTGTTAATTTGCATTATTATTATTTGGGCTTTTTTCCCGATGTTTTGAAACATTCGATGATAAAAAACGATGAAAATCAGCTTCTATAACCTGGGCTGCAAAGTTAATTATGCCGAAACATCCTCGCTGAAGGACGAGTTTGAGTCCATGGGATTCGAAATTGTGGAGTTCGGCGGCGAGACGGACGCGGTGATTATCAACACCTGCACGGTCACTAAAGCCGCAGACGCGGATTGCCGCAAGGTGATACGCCGGGCAGCAAGGGAGCATCCCGGAGCTTTCATAGGCGTGATGGGCTGCTACGCCCAGCTCAGGGCCGACGAGATCGTGAAAATTCCGGGTGTCGATGCAGTTTTCGGCGCGTCGGAAAAGTTCAGAATTCCTGAGCTTGTCAGAGATTTTAAGAAAAGTCAAACGCCGGACATTTTCGTTGGCAGCCTCTCGGAAGCCGGGTTTCACGGGGCGGCCACGGGTGACGCGGAAAGCAGGACACGCGCCGTGCTGAAAATCCAGGATGGCTGCGATTACAGGTGCACCTACTGCACCATACCCGATGCACGCGGTGCTTCGCGCGGCATGGATTTCAGCGCCCTGCCGGAACGAATCGAGGCGATAATGCGCTCCGGATTCAGGGAAATAGTGCTCACAGGAATAAACCTGGGTGAGTATCACTCGCCTGACGGGCACAATTTCACCGATGCAGTCCGCCTGATTGATTCCATGGAAGCAGGTGCCAGATTCAGGATCTCATCCATTGAGCCGAACCTGCTGAATGACGAAATCCTCGGGATTATTGCCGGCTCCGAATCTTTTTGCAGGCATTTCCACATCCCGCTGCAGAGCGGCTCCGACACGATACTGACGCTGATGAAGAGAAGGTATAACACGAGTATGTTCCGCGGGCTGATCAATAAAATAAAGGAAATCATGCCTGACTGCGGTATCGGGCTTGACGTCATAACGGGCTTCCCCGGCGAGACGGACGAGCTTTTCGAGGAAGCTTACGGGTTCATCGAGTCACTGCCGATCTCCTACCTTCACGTTTTCACTTACTCGGAAAGGAGCGGCACGCCCGCAGCCGGCTATGCCGGAGTTGTGCCTGCAGCCACGAGGAAAAAAAGGACAACGGGGCTGCGCGCGCTCTCGGACGAGAAAAACATCGCTTTTATAAAATCATCGATCGGCTCCGTGCAGAAAGTGATACCGGAGACATTCAACGAAAGAACCGGCCTCTGGTCGGGCCACACGGATAATTACATTCACACACAATTTCCCGGCCCTGCGGGACTGCCGGCCGAAATTACCCGCGTCAGGCTGAACGGCCTTGCCGGCAAATCGGCGGAATCGGAACTGATCAGCCTGTGTTAAAAGTCCCGATTACAGCAATAACGCCTTGAATTGTCATTCCCGCGCAGCAGCCTGTGTGAAAAAATACTGATTAAAGCGAACAAAGTATTTAATCGTCATTCCCGCGCAGGCGGGAATCTATTGATTTGCAAGCACTTATAGATCTCCGCCTCCGCGGAGATGACGACGGGAAAGGACCGATGCCGTGCTTCTTTTCCGTAGGGACACGGCGTGCCGTGTCCGGAGATGACGACGGGAAAGGACCGCTGACGTGCTTTTTTTTTTCGCAGGAACTGATTTCTTGATCCCGTCAAGACTGCCTGCTGCCGCTATAGTGTTGTAACCGGGAACTCCACGAAG
>CAZIHB010000332.1:0-3399 GCA_964538535.1 uncultured Hyphomicrobiales bacterium
TCGCTTGGCATCGAGTATGATTCGTCAGTCTATCCGATCTCGATGCACCCGAATTACGGCCTGGCGGAATTCGGCCTCACCCCGGTTACGCACGATTCGGGTATATTCGAGCTGCCGCTGAGCTGCGCCGAGATTTTCCGCGGCAGGATACCATGTTCGGGAGGAGGCTATTTCAGGCTTTATCCATATGCAGTGTTCAGGTCGCTTGTGAAAAGAGTCCATCGCGCCGGGCGGCCGTATATTTTCTACATTCACCCCTGGGAGCTCGACCCGTCCCAGCCGAGACAAGATTATGGCCTGTCGGGCAGGTTCCGGCAGTACCAAAATCTGGCCCGCACGGAGAGCAGGCTGGAGCGCCTGCTCGAGGATTTTACTTTTTCACCTTTGAACGAGCTTGTTCACGTCCGCGAAGAAGATTAGAAAGGCTGTCAGCCGGGGCTATTCGCCAATGATTTTCACCAGCACCCTCTTTCTCCGCATACCGTCGAATTCGCCGTAAAAAATTCTTTCCCATGGGCCGAAATCGAGTTTTCCCGCCGTGATGGCGCAGACTGCTTCGCGGCCCATCACCTGGCGCTTCAGGTGAGCGTCGGCATTATCCTCATTTCCGTTATGCTGATACTGCGAATACGGCTTCTCGGGTGCGAGCTTTTCCAGCCAAGCTTCGAAGTCGTGATGCAGCCCTGATTCATCATCGTTGATGAACACGCTGGAAGTGATATGCATGGCATTGACAAGCACCATGCCCTCGGTGATCCCGCTTTCGATTATGCATTTTTCCACCTCGCCGGTTATGTTTATAAATTGTCTGCGGGTCGGGGTGTTGAACCATAATTCTTTCCTGTAGCTTTTCATTTGCTGCCTGCTATTAGTTATTAACATAAAAAGTTGCAATATATATCGGCAAACGAGAAAAAAAAATGCCGTCCTGCCAAAAATTCCGTTTATATGGGGAAAGCAACCGGAATTTAAATTGGAGGGACGGCCTTTTTGTCTGCAAGGACAATTTTAACCGGGCCGGCGAACCCGGCCCGGAAAGCTTTGATGCGCTTCTTCGATTATCTGCTGATGCTCAGCGGATACATCGAGGAGAAGCTGCCGGATTTCAGCACGATGTAGTACGAACCGGACGCGAGCCCCGACACGTTGATCTCGATCGTGTTTGAATTGCCCGTGGCAGCGTAGTGCAAACCGCTAACGACAATAGCGCCGCGAGCGTCCATGATCTCGGCGCTGATCTCGGTGTTGCCTGTGCCGTTGTTGAATGCGACTCTTGCCACATTCCTGGCAGGGTTGGGCGATACTTCAGTGATTTTCAGGGTTTCTGCCGTTTCCTGGCGATTGTCAACATCATTTGCACAGAATACCAATTCGAATGGTTTCGACTCTGCAAGGATGGTTTTCTTGTCAGCGACGGATGACATCCTGACCATTGCATTTTTTGAGGAATCGCGAGGTGTCTTCCAGGAATAGGAACCGGCATACCCGTCAACGTTCATGAGCGTTATTTTCTTCCAGGTGGCACCGCTATCGAGTGAATACTCGGGGTAGATGTTTGCCACGAAATCAGACTGCCAGCGAAGTGTGTATTCAACGTTCGCGCAGAGTTCCTCACCGGCTGCCGGTGCGAGTATTGTGATTGTCTCAAGGCCGATCGCAAATGGCCCGGCCATGGAAACGAGAGAATTGTTAGTTCTATCGACAACTTTAACGAAGCAATTGCTGCTTGTAACTTCGGGAGAAGCGAATGAGTACTCTGTGCCCGAAAGATTTTCTTTTATCGTTGACCATGTGCTGCCGTTATCGGAAGAGAAGAGCAGGTTGACACTATTAACAAGCACGGAATTCCATTTTGCTTTCACGTATTCTTTCCTGCCGAATCTTGATGAAGCAGTCGGGAGCACCAGCTGGAGCTGCTGCTGAAGAATCGAGAAATTGGCGATGCTGGTGTCGGCTACCTCGGTTGAGGCGGCATCTTCAATAATCAGGGCAACCTTGGCCGAGGAAATATCGGAAGGAGTCCATTTGTATATCGAATCTGCTGCTGCCACGTTCTTGGCAATATACGTCCAGTTGGAACCATCGTCGATTGAGTATTTCAGGTTGATATTCGATACGTTCGATGAAATCCAGCGAACGGGAATGATCTCGTTAACTTTGTAAATCGTGCCGCCAAGAGGCTCGAGCAGGCGGACGATCGGATCGGCTGCCGGCTTTATGCACCCGGAGCGCTCGGCCGCGGTTCTCATAAGTTTTGCTACTTTTTGCGAAAATATCATTTCGCAATCTTTCGTCGAGTTTGTCAGGTGGCAGTAGCTCATGATTGTGCCGCGTGCTGGTTTTGGCTCGATACCATCAAAGCAGGCATCGCTCACTTCAGTCGGTTTTGTTTTCGTAACGCATGTGTCGATGATTTCAGGAGCCCAATAGCAGCTGTGAGTGTGCGGCGAGCTGAAGTTATGGCCCATCTCGTGGGCTGCCACGCTGACGTCCCAGGTGTAGTTGAAATTCGAGAAATCGGCAGTGCCGTCAATTCCGAAGACGCTATAACCTGTTTTCGTGTTGCAGATGCTTCCCTTGCCCGGGTCGCCGCCGAACGAAATACCACCGATCCTGTATCCTGAGGACGGCTGGCTGTTAAGCGATGTGAAAAGGCAGAGCAAAGCTGCACCGTCGGGCTGGCTTCCCCATGTTAAAGGCATTTTATACAATTTGCCGGGAAAGTTCGTAATTGAGTTATAGGGGTCATCGTTGGGGTTATCATATACAGTGATGGATGTGATGTACATCCTCAGGTTCAATTCATTCTCGTAGAGCTTGGAAACGTGAGTCATCACGGCAGCGATGTATGCCGCGGCTTTTTCACTGCTTTTTCCCATCAGGCAATAGAAATCATATGCTCCCTCCAATGCAATCGGGGCTTCAAGCACGGGGCTACCCTGTATCTTCATGGAGTAAAGCTGTTTTTTCAGTGATTCGAAGTTGGCATTGGTGGCATCATTGAATACACTTGGAAAATTCTGATACATCGATTCCCCGTTGGGGTCCGCGTTGCGGTTCACGCCGCCCACAAGGTGAGCGCCGGGCACTTTCGATTTCATGTCGGGGACGATGTCATACTTTCTTCCATCCGAATGGCTGATATAGCCATAGATTTCGCCATCGAAGAAGTTAAGGAACACCCTGGAGTCCGGATCGTCTTTTATTGTTCCCTCAAACGAGGATATAGTTATGCCTTTGATTCTTTCGCGGTGTTGCGGGGCGCCATGGTAGAATTTTGTGTTTGCATTGATTATTGATCTTGTGCGCGTCAATTCAATGTCGCCAAGCTTGGTGCTTTCAACCGGAAAATTTGTGAGCTCGAATGATTGAGCTGCATCGTTGAAGAAGGCCCTGGCC
>CAZIHB010000333.1:0-3384 GCA_964538535.1 uncultured Hyphomicrobiales bacterium
GTCCGCGAATGGCGAGGCGGGCATGCTCATCACCTGCTCCATCTTTTCCATTCTCCTTCTCTCCTCGAAGCCGTCCATCTGCTTCCCGATGAAGCCGATGAAGAATCCGAGGCCGAAAAGCCCGAATACTATCGCTGGAACGCCGGACAACGTGTTCACCGCGAATCTGATTATCCTTGCGGGAATCGATGTCGTGCTGGCGTACTCCGTAAGATAAATTGCCGTGATTGTTCCCACCGGCACGCAAACAACCGACATTACTATCACGAGCAAAGCAGTGCCGGCAATGGCGGGAAATATGCCTCCCTCCGTGAGCCCCGAGGCCGGCGCAGAGATGATGAAATCCCATGTCAGGTGGCTCTTGCCAAGCATCAGAATGTGAATGAGCAAATAAACCACGAAGCAGATGATCGAGAGTGCCGAAAAACCCGTGAGAATAATGAACGAGTTCTCTGCCAACATTCTTTTCAGCCTGGCCGGCATTTTTTTCTTTAGTATGACTGCCGCGGCCGCGCAAGCTGCAATCAGCGCGGCTGAAATATACCACGGCATGGTCAGCAGCATGAAAAGGCACAGCATCAATCCAATGGCAGGCAGGCTGAATGTAACTGCATTCATTGCCTTTGGCCCCATTTCAGATATTTTTTTCATCTTATTCACCCTGGAACCTCTTCAAAAGTCTTTTTCTAACGTAGAACTCAGCTATAGCGTTCAGCGTGAAAGTCACAACGAAAAGCACGGCACCGATCAGGAACAGCACCCCGTAGTGCACACCGCGGAATTCCACTTCCGCCATCTCCGCACCTATCGTTGCCGCCATGGTGCGCACCGAGTCAAAAATATTGAGCGACGCGAGAGCCGCGTTCCCCGTGGCCATGAGCGCAATCATTGTCTCACCGAAAGCCCTGCCGAACCCGAGTATCACAGCGGCGAACACGCCGGGAGTCGCCGCGGGCAGCAGCACCTTGAACGCGGTCTGCCAACGCGAGGCACCGAGGGCGAGGCTCGCTTCACTCATGTATTTCGGCACCGATGAGAGCGCGTCCTCCGTCACAGTGTAGATGATCGGTATCACGGCAAGAGCCATGCCCAGACCCCCGACAAACGAGTTCAGCCGGTAAGTGGTGTGGAAAAAATTCTGCACGAAAGTTGCAAGCGTGATAAGGCAGAAAAATCCTATCACCACGGACGGGAATCCCGCCAGTATTTCAATCGCCGGTTTGATTATCTCTCTTATCCGCCTCGGCGCGAAGGCCACCGTGAAAATTGCCGCCAGAATGGCGATGGGCGCCGCTATCATTAAGCCTGTTATTGTCACCTTCAGCGCACCGGCAAAGAGCGGGATGAAGCTGTACTTCGGCACGGAGCTTATCGGCTGCCACACCACGGCAGGCTTGTTGTCAATATAATCATTTGGCATTATCAGCTTTCCAACGGTTACTCCCGTCTCGGCTGCTTCTTCACCCGTCACGCCTGCTTCGATCCCTGCTGCCGGGGCAGGCGCTTGGGCCGTCTCCGGTTCATTTGCCGGCCGAATGTCTTTCTCCACGCCGCCATAGCTCTCCGGCTGAAGATCTCCCGACCTTTTCTCCACGCCGCCATAGCTCTCCGGCTGCATTTCACTGCCTGTATTACTGCCGCCGCTCTCACTCTTCATTGCCGAAGCGGCCGTCACCGGTTTCGGTGTCTTGAACGCGTAAACCGATTCCTGAAATACATAATAGAATATGGCTATGATAAAACCTATCGAAAGAAAGGCAATGATCTGAATCAGCCTCTCTGCGATAAATTCACCCACGTATAACTTTTTTCCGTACTTCAGCGGCTTGTGCTTGAGATACGGATTTATCCGGCTTTTTTCTTCTGCCCCGGGCCTGCCATTCTGATCGTCCTTCCCGGCACCAGCGCCGTCCGTGAACATTTCGGATGACAGGCTAAGCCCCGAGTGCTTTTCAATATCTTCAATTTCTTCTTGCATCCTGTTGATTTCCGGAATTTATTACTCAAATTAATCGTTTTCTTTTATGCTGATTTTTCTGCCCGGGCCGCCCCATCAGGTCCTGCGCCTCTCCGGAACGGCCTTTGGCAGGAGTAATGCCTATTTGACGGGAAAATACCCGTTTTCGGAAACCACTTTTTGCCCTTCGGGGCTGAGCACCCAGTCGATGTATTCTTTAATAGCGCCTGACGGCCTGTTTCTCGTGTACATGTATAAGTATCTCGTGATCGGGTACTTGCCTTTCCCGATATTTTCAATCGTCGGTTCAACCCCGTTGATGCGGCACATCTTCACGCCCTTGCTATAACCGTGGCCACCGTATCCTATCCCTCTTTCATCCTTCGAGACCGCGTTAACGACCGCGGCCGTGCCGGGCAGATTCTGGCAGCTTGGGGAATAGTCCTGGCCTTTCAGCACGTTATCTTTAAAGTAAACATAAGTGCCTGAATTATTCTCGCGTGAGTAAACCACAATCTTTGCATCCTTTCCGCCCACCTGTTTCCAATTCGTAATTTTTCCGGTGTAGATCTGCCTGAGCTGATCGGTTGTAAGATTGCTCACGGAATTCGATTTGTTGAGGTATATTGTTATGCCGTCCTTGCCGCAGGGAATTTCCACGCCCATGGTGCCGAATCTTTCTTTCAGCTTCGAAATTTCGCTTTTCGTCATCGGCCTCGAGGCATTGCAGATATCCGTCGTGCCGTTGATTAGTGCCGTTATGCCTGTGCCCGAGCCGCCGCCCGTCACCTGCACCTGGATTTTCTGATGCGATGACATGAATTTTTCAGCCCACTTCTGGGCAAGAATTACCATCGTGTCCGATCCCTTCACAGTTATTTTCGAGGATGAAGCAAAGCCCGTGAATGCCAATGATGCTATTGCTATAATGCAGAATGCTGCTATTTTTTTCATTTTGAATTTTCCTTATTTTGTGTTCTTAAATATTCTCAGCCAAACACCTCGGTGCGCTAAAACTTGTACTGCAGCCTGAGCGTCAGCAAATTGTCAATCGGGTCGTCGGGAAGGAGCTCTTTGCCCTTAACAAGGTTCTTGCTTGTCGCGGTTGATATCATGTCATACCAGAGCGAAATCCTCACGTTCGAGAATGTGTAATTGTGAAGGCCAAAACCCAGAGTGCTTGTTTTTAGCTCACTCTTTGTATTAATATGGTCCTCGGAAATCGTCGTGTTCGGGTTGTAAACGTCATATTTTGCAGCTGCCTGGAAGTCGCATGGCAGGTTCTTGACGAGCATGACGTAGTAACCGCTGAAATCCCTCTGCCTGATTGCCGATGCCGGCTTTTTGTCCGCTGTCGATAGCTGGTCAACATCCTTGCCCACAATATACTCGCCGGCCGAAAAATCCAGGGTCCTGATCGCATCCTG
>CAZIHB010000334.1:0-3143 GCA_964538535.1 uncultured Hyphomicrobiales bacterium
CTTCGGGCGGTTCAAGCCCTGTTTCCGACGTCTGGAGCTTCACGACGAAAGCTAAAGCCCCGGCTCCAGTGAAACCCGTCCTTTCACTTCCCGAGAAAAATGCAAAAGATGTAAATCCGGCGGCTGAATTATCATGGGCAGCCGATCCGAACGCCGACGGTTACGAGCTTCAAATTGCCGATAATCAGCTGTTTACAGGATTTTCTACGATAATCAACGAAACTAACATCAAGACTGCTTCATATAAAGTAGCTGATGGCAAGCTGGAAGAAAATACTTCATATTATTGGAAGGTAAGGGCTGTTGGATCAGGTGGAACAAGCTCCTGGTCCGATATCTGGGGATTTACGACAGGCAAAAAAGTCGGTGTCACCGATGAATTATCTACACTTTATGGCTTGTCAGAATACCCGAACCCGGCAGGCAATTCAATCACTATCTCGTTCAGGCTCCCTGATGCCTGCACAGCACAGGTAAAAGTGTTTGATATGCAGGGCAATGAAGCCGGCACATATTTCAATGGTGCATTGAAAGCAGGCAACAACACTATCGAACTTGGTTTGAAAGGGCTGAACAACGGCGTTTATCTATACAGGGTTATTCTATCAGATAAAGTATTGACAGGTGCTTTCAGCATTGCGAGATGATCTGAATCCAAACTGCAGAGAAATACGAGCTGCCCCGTTGGGCAGCTCTTTTTTTATTTGAACTCGTGGATTAAAATGAATACATTTGTAATTATAAAAATTGCGGATCCAAGCGATGGACTTATCAAGCTTTCGAAAATATCTTCATTCGCACCCTGAGCTGTCGGGAAATGAAGCTGAAACATCGGATTATATCAAGAATACTTTAAGCGCAATCAGTGATCTGGAAATTGTCAATGCTGAAACGGGCCACGGGTTTTTCGCTTTTCTCGACACAGGGAGAGAAGGCAGCTACACTTGCTTCAGAGCAGATATAGACGCGCTTCCCATTGATGAGAAGGGGAAAGCGGAGCATAAATCATTGCATCCCGGTGTCTCCCATAAATGTGGACACGACGGCCACGCGACCATTCTTACAGGGTTGATCTTCAGAATCTTTCAGAATCTGGAACACTATAACGGCAAGTTCGGTTTTATTTTTCAATCCGAAGAAGAAACCGGATGCGGGGCTGAAAAAATCTGCAAGCTGTTCGCGAATAAGAAACCTGACTTAATATTCGGTTTGCACAATATTCCGGGAATTCCCGCCGGAAGCATTTCGATACGGACCGGCACATTCGCATCTGCCTCTGCCGGTGTCAGGATTAAACTTCAAGGTGCTGCATCCCACGCAAGCCAGCCTTATAAAGGCAGGAGCCCCGTGCTCGCATTGATAGCCCTTACGCAATCACTGCTTGCTGCCCCGCAGCTTGTGATTCCATTTGAAAACAATACAATGGTGACAATTGTCCACGTAAGCATGGGGCAGAAAGCATTTGGCACATCCCCGGCAGACGCAGAGGTTATGGCCACACTCAGGGCGTATGATGACGAATCGCTTGGCACTTTGCTCCGCCACGCTGAAGCCATCACAAAATCCATCGCCGCTGCTTACGGGGTGAAATATGAATTCTCCATCGAAGACTACTTCCCGGCCACGGTTAACGAGAAAGGCTCAACAGAGCTTGTGGGAAAAGCAGCGGAAAATCTGCATCTCAATATACTGAACGCGGATGCCCCGTTCCCATGGTCGGAGGACTTTGCCCACTATCTGAGAATTATTCCGGGGGCCTTCTTCGGATTAGGGGCAGGGGAGGCCACGCCGCCCTTACACGACTCGGACTATGATTTTCCAGATTTTATCATTGAAGACGGGATAAATATATTCGAGAAAATTGCTTATTTAACTAATAGTAACGGGAAACCATGAAAAATAATGCCCTGCTTACCTGCTGCATTTTCATTGCAGCTCTCTTGATAGTTACAATCGGTTTCAATTTCGGCATAAACATCTATGACGAGGCTAACGGAGTTTTCGGCGCGCAACGAGTGCTCAACGGTGACGTTCCATACCGCGATTTCTGGACGATGTATGCTCCCGGGTGGTATTATCTGCTCGGTGGAATTTTTGCTCTGACGGGGCCTTCGCTTCTTGTTTCCAGGATAGTGAATCTGCTTTTCCTGTTCGGGATTCTGGCCGTCGCCCGGTTTATCGCAAAAAAAGAGAGCTCTTTTAACTCCCTTGTTATAATGCTTGTGATTGCAGTCTGGATGGGCGCCAACAGATTTGACGGCAGGGCATTGATGCCGGCAGTTTTTTTTGCACTTTTATCTCTGATGCTCGTGTCGATTTCCTCTACAAGCAAGAAAACTACGCTGATATTTTTTTCCGGTGTATCGGCCGGTGCAGCAACTTTGCTCAGGCATGACCTTGGTGGATACATGATGATTTCAATTGTACTATCCATTTTATACAAATCATACGTTCTGAAAACTGACAAGAATGCCAATCTTGTAAGCACGATGAGTCTGATTGTCGGGTATGTTATCGTGTTCCTGCCCTTCGCGGCCTGGATGATTAACGCCGCGGGCTGGAGTAATGTTTACGGGCAGATAATCAAAATTCCGGCCGAAGTATTTCCGCGCACGAGGGCAATATCCTACCCCGTGATTTGGGATCTGCTCAAGCCGCATACTCTTTCCGAAAAATATACGATCTTCTGGACCTCGCTGCTCTATATCGTTCCGCCCGTGATTTATCTTTTTTCAATAAAAAAGCTGATATTCAATAAAGAAGCTGAGAATAAAGCAGTTATATTCAACATCACAGTGGCAGGAATTTTATTCTATTGCCAGACATTTGTGCGCAGCGATTTCGAGCACCTTTTCCCCTCATTCTTTATTTCAATGATCCTTTTTCCTTTCCTGATTCCGTCAGACACGCAGCCAAAAGCCAGAACTTTGTTTCTTGCATTCTGCACTTTACTCTGCGTTTATCCTCTCTCACTCAAGGCAAAAACCATGATGCCCTGCCTGAAAGGCAGCACTATCGGCATCGATTCCCCCAAAGGAAAAGGGATCCGAGTGGAAAAAAATTATGGAATCGAGTTGAATAGCGTTCTGCAGTGCCTGAGGGCTTCTCGTAACGAGACATATATTTTTTCAGCTTCGCGCGAC
>CAZIHB010000334.1:3160-3370 GCA_964538535.1 uncultured Hyphomicrobiales bacterium
CGCGCGACAACTCTTCGCCAATGATCAATGATATTATGCTTTATTTTCTTGCCGGCATGAAGTGCCCGAATGCTTTTCACGAGCTGCACCCCGGCGTGGCCGACAGAAAAGACAATCAGGAGGCGATTGCCGGCTCTCTTAGGGAGGTGAATCATATCGCGAGGCTGAAGATGGAATTGAGCGAAACTGCTTACAATCCATCGCACCGCG
>CAZIHB010000335.1:0-3364 GCA_964538535.1 uncultured Hyphomicrobiales bacterium
CCGTCACAGCGGGCCTTTCGCTTATGATTGCCGAAAAAGTGGAGGAACTGCTCCGCAAGAATTCCCATGGCAAAGTGCTTCTGGCCGGCGGCGTGACCAAGAACCCGGTAGTGATGGATTTTCTACTGAAAAAATTCCCGACTGCCGAGATAGCCCCGTTCCCTGATTCCTTCGAGGCTGCAGGCGCCGCGTTCTATGGACTCGAAAACGGCATTGAAGCCGTTCCGGGCTTTGACAACGCCGTGCTGAATTCGAATTCTTCATTCACTTTCCACAAGCCGCTCTCCGATTATAGCCACATGGTGCATTTCAGGCATTTCAGCCGCACTGAAGCACGCGGCGGCGAGACTTGCGTGCTTGGCCTCGACGTGGGCTCCACGACAACCAAGGCTGTCCTCATAAACTACGAAACTTCCGAAATACTCGCGGATGTTTACCTGTACACGAACGGGAATCCCATCAAAGCTGCCCGGGAATGCTATTCCAGACTGCTCGAGAGCGTGCCTCCGGGCATAAAAATCATCGGGCTCGGCACCACCGGCTCCGGCAGGCAGATTGCCGGGCTGCACGCGCTGACTGAAGGCATCGTCAACGAAATAATCGCGCACGCCACGGCCGCAGTTTTCTTTGATCCCGAGGTTGACACCATTTTTGAAATCGGAGGCCAGGACGCGAAATATACCTATATCGTGAACAAGGTCCCGGCCGACTATGCCATGAACGAGGCTTGCTCGGCCGGCACGGGCTCATTCATCGAAGAGTCTGCTCACGAATCGCTCGGCATCAAGGTGACGGACATAGAGCAGATAGCCATGCAGGGCCGCAGGCCGCCAAACTTCAGCGACCAGTGCGCAGCATTCATCAGCTCTGACATCAAAACCGCCCTGCAGGAAAATATCAATAAACAGGACATAGTTGCCGGGCTGGTATATTCGATCTGCATGAACTACGTGAACCGCGTGAAGGCAAACCGCCCGATCGGGAAAAAGATATTCATGCAGGGCGGCGTCTGCTATAATAAAGCAATTCCCACAGCCATGGCAGGCCTGACAGGGGCTGAAATCATTGTGCCGCCCGAGCCCGGACTCATGGGGGCCTTCGGCGTGGCACTCGTTATTAAAGAAAAACTCGGGCTTGGCCTGATAAAGCCCGGTAATTATGACCTCGCCGACCTTGCCCGGAGAGACGTGACACACCACAAGCCCTTCAAATGCAAGGGCGGTAATGAAAAGTGCGACATCGGCTGCAGCATTAACATGATTGAAGTGCAGGGGAAAAAATACCCCTTCGGCGGGGCTTGCAACAAATATTATAATTTACTGCAGAATAAAGAATTTAACAGTAAGGATTTTGACCTCGTTTCAATCAGGCAGAAGCTGCTTTTCGGGAAATACGCGCCGGAAGCCGGGCTGCCGCCGGAAGCCAAAACAATCGGAATTAACAATTCTTTTCACATGCACACAGCCTACCCGCTTTTTTATAATTTCTTCACCAGGCTCGGATTCCGCGTGCTTCTCTCCGACACCGTTCACGAGGAAGGCCTCGAGCGCGAGATGACGTCATTCTGCTATCCTGCCCAGCTTTCTCTCGGACTCTTCCGCGATCTTGTCAACAAGCAGCCGGATTACTATTTCCTGCCGACAATACTCGAGATGTACGTCGAGGATGCCGAGTACCACAGGCTCGATTTCAACTGCACATGCGTTTTCGTCAGCGGCGAATCAATGTTCGTGCGCCAGGCATACAAAGACTGCGGCATTGCGGAGAAAGTGATCTCCCCCAACCTGAATTTCGCGTACGGGTTCGGCTCGCAGGAGAAGGAGTTCATCGGGATTGCCGGTTCACTTGGCATCAGTGACGAGGCAGCAGCCCGCGAAGCATACGATTACGCTGTGAAAATGCAAAATAACTTCAGCGAAGAAATGTTTTCAATCGGCGGCCGATTCCTCGACTTTCTCGAGAGCAACCCGGAAAAAACGGCAATGGTGCTCGTCGGCAGGCCGTATAACGCGTTCACCGAACTCGCCAACAAAGGCATACCCAAGAAATTTGCTTCACGCGGGGTTTACGTCATTCCCTATGATATGTTCGACTATCGCAGCGAGACTGTTGACGACGCCATGTACTGGGAGGGTGGGAAAAAGATACTGAAGGTAGCCAAAATGATCAAGCGGCACTCATCCCTGTTTTCCACGTATATCTCAAATTTCTCCTGCGGCCCGGATTCACTGATCATGACGACGTTCCGCAATATAATGGGCTCCAAGCCCTCACTGACACTCGAGCTTGACAGCCACTCCGCGGATGCGGGTATTAACACGCGTATAGACGCGGCCCTTGATATCATAGCCAACTACAGGAAGCTCTCCGGCAAAATCGACGACCCGGACTATTCCGATTTCACGCCCGCCGAAGTATTTTCCGACGGGAACACGGGCTGGTTTATAGATTCGGCCGGTGAGAAAATGGAATTGAGCGATCCGCGCGTGGAAATTCTAATACCCTCGATGGGTGATATCGCCGCGCCCGTCTTCGCCGCGGCGCTCAGGTCGCTCGGCTTCAACGCTAAAGCCCTGCGAGAGCCCGACGCGAAACTGCTTCGCTACGGCCGCTCGGTGGCAACGGGCAAGGAATGCCTGCCGCTGCTCCTGCTGGCCGGGCACCTGCTTGATTATATCAACAATGACTGGAACGGCAAAACGAACATCGTGCTTTTCAACGTCCAGGGAGCGGGCAATTGCAGGCTCGGGCAATACCCGGTGTTCCTGAGCAACATGATCAGGAAGAACAGGTTGAAAAACGTGGCACAGATGACGCTGATGAACGAGGACGGCTTCGCGGGCTTCGGCCCCGATTTCGCACTTCGCGGCATCCAGGCAATAATAGCCAGCGACGTGCTTGACGACGTCAGGAACGGTATAATGGCCAACGCGCTTGACCCCGCCGCAGGTGTGGAGGTTTTCACCGAGGAATTGAATATTTTTATTGAAGGCGTAGAACAGCGGCCAAAGGATTTCTTCCGCCTGCTGCTCCACATGGCCGACCACATAAAGGCGAGGGTGCCTGAGCGCGTCAATATCAGAGACTCGAAATATATCGCCCTGCTCGGTGAAATATACGTCCGGCGCGAGGGATTTTCCCACAAATGGCTCAACAAGTATTTTGCCCGCAAGGGATTCATCATAAAAGACGCATATATAAGCGAATGGATTTTTTACGTGGATTACCTGCTGCAAATCAATCTGCTTGAGCCCGAAAAGTCCTTCAGGAAAAAAATGGAGAGGAACATCAGGGCGTACTTCATGCGCTCGGCAGAAAGAAAGATTAAGAAAATACTCGAACGCACGGGCTATTATCAATACTG
>CAZIHB010000336.1:0-3362 GCA_964538535.1 uncultured Hyphomicrobiales bacterium
GCACCGCGCTGACAAGCTGAAGCATTTCTTTCTGCATGTTGCCGCCCGGCACCGTCCCGGCGCTCGTCTGCTTCAGCATTTCAACCTGCAGCTGCCTTGCAGCATTCTGCACGTCCTGCTTTTCCGCGGCATTTTTTATGCCGTCGGCAGCGTATTTCCGCGTTTCTGTCGTACTATTCAGCTCCATAGCAAGCTCCCTGCCAAAATGGCCTTCTCTTATCATTTATTATCGGCATTTTTTTTCCACACTTAAGCCGATATTTTATAACTTTAAAAAATAAATAAAGTTTATACTATATTTCCTTACGCAAAAGTCTCAATAAAATTGCAGCATTGCAATTATAATATATTCACCCGTGTGGCTAATAATGTCAAATTGCCGCTTTTCCCGCGGCATCAGGGATATTTCGCTTTTCCGGGCGAGACTAATCCCGGAGCGGGCTTATACTCCATGCAACATTATAATAAGGAAATATACTGCACGCGGCATCTGCCGATTTTCTTTTCAACCCATCAAAAAAAAAGCTGCCCTCAGGACCAAGCCCGGGGCAGCCTTGATTAAATCCATTCCAAAGCACTATCTGGCAACTGAGATCCTTCCGGTTTCAGTATAGCCGTTGAGCTCTATATAATAGATATACACGCCGCTTTCAAACTGAGCGGTGTTCCACTTCACGTCGGCCCTGCCGGCTTCGAGCACTCCCGAGAACGGCACGCACACGACTTTGCCGCTCATGTCATATATTTTGACTGTGGCCGTGCCTGCATTTTTCATGTCGAAGCTGATAGTGGCCGTGCCCGAGACAGGCTGCGGGACGATCATTGTAGCTATCTCCGAGTTTGCCTGCTCGTGCACCGAGCCGCTCGTGATGGTGTTGAACTTGATAATGTCCGACCAGGGTGAATTTCCGCCGTCATTCCATCCGCGCACGCGCCAGAAGTATGTCATGTCGGGCTTCAACCCTGCATAGTACTTGCCGGGAACCCATATATTCCTTGATTCATAGATCATGGACGCGGCAGAGAAGTCATTTGACGTGGCAAGCTGCATTTCATAGCCTGCTATGTCCGGTATCGGCACCCACGAGAACGACACGTTCAGCGAAATTTCCTTCGCATTCTGCGGGGGATATGTCGGAAGCACTGTGCCCGTGGGCGGCAGTGAGATCGTGCGGAAAGTCCAGCCTGTTGACCACTGGCTCATGCCGGTGTTGTTCAGAGCGCGGATCCTCCAGTAGTATGATTTATTGTTCGCGAGTCCTTCAAGTCTGAATCCGTTCGTGTCGAGTGTTGAATCCACAAGCATGCTTTCGAAGAAGTTATCGAGAGCAACCTGGAGTATATACTGCTCGGCTTTCGGGTTCTTTTCCCACAGGAGGTCAACGGTTGTAGGAAGTGCCGTGGAGTTGTTGGCCGGGCTGATATGAACGGGCAGTCCGGGAATTTCTCTGCCTGTAGTGAAGACGTAAGTCTTCGACCATGGGCTGGTGCCTTCGGCATTATTTGACCTAAGCCTCCAGTATAGCTTGGTTTCTTCCGGCAGATTCTGGAAAATTACTTTAGTGTTCTGAACTTTCCTTTCGAACCTGAGCAGATTCGTGAATGAGGCATCCTTCGATAAATCGATGTCATAGTTTGCTGCACCTGCAGCAGCATTCCAAGTCAGCTCAGTGGAAACGAACACCCTGACGGCTGAATCGGCAGGAGAAACAGCAACCGGCGGCGGTACTGATGTTTTGAATGATACTGTCATTCCCCAGCCGCTGGCGCAGCCGTTGCGGACGGCGGCAAGCCTCCAGTAATATACTTTATTATAATCATCAGCCTTGAAGCTGAATGTATTTGTCTTCAAGGTGTCGATATTCACGAGTGTCGTGTCGAAGCTGTTCCTGTCGGATACCTGCAGCGAATAGACCGCGTCCGTCCCTATGCTGTCCCAGCGGAAGGTCACGTCCGGGTAGTTGCCCGTCGAGCCCGGCACCGGATTGGTGATGAACGGCGGGTTGATCGTGGTGGAGAACACGCCGGGCGTCATCCACATTCCGCTGTTAGTTGCATCCTCTCCGCGGACGCGCCAGTAATACGTTGTCACAGCGTCGGGCAATTCGGCTGTGACGGCGGACACCGTTATATCAGCCTTATTATATGCAAGCAATGTATCGGCAAATGTTTCGCTCGTGGAGGCCTGCACCCTGTAGGCCGTGGCACCGTCAACGTTCGTCCAGTCGAGGTAGGGCTTCAGCGGCACGCACGAGGCATTCATCTCGGGTGTCAGCATGGCGGGTGCATCGTAAGGAGTGGAGAGCTTGCTTGTCGGGCTCCACTCGGTCTCGCAAGTGTTGAATATGGCCTTCGCCCTCCAGTAGAAGCTCTTGTTGAATTCCTGTCCGAAGTTATAGCTCAGGACGGTAGTATCAACAGTGAACTCGGCAGGCGTATCGAAAGCCGCATTGTTGGAAACCTGGATCACGTAATGCACTGTGCTGTCAATTTTTGCCCACTTCAGTTCGGTCACGAAGGGCCTCGCCGTGAAGATGTCGCCGCCTTTCGCGGGGTTAGCGGGGTAGAGCAGCGCCGGCGCGGCAGGTCCGGTCGTGAAGCTGTGAGTGGTCATCCAGTCCGAGTAGCATCCGTTGAGAAGTCCGCGCACCCTCCAGTAGTATTTTTGGGAGTGCTTCGGCATGATCGTGCCGTATGCATTTGTGTCGAGATTGATCTCGCTCAGCACCATGAGCGTGTCGAACGTCGGGACTTCCGAAATCTGAATTTCGTAGAAGCTCCAGGGGCCGGCTGTCCATGTGAATTTGGCG
Source organism: uncultured Hyphomicrobiales bacterium (assembly GCA_964538535.1). GTDB lineage: Bacteria > Bacteroidota > Ignavibacteria > Kapaibacteriales > UBA2268 > CAZIHB01. Next base: position 2,811 of record CAZIHB010000336.1, read on the forward strand.
GGCAGCAGGTTGCAGTTTGAGCCGTTCAATGGCGTAATGCCCTCGGGAGATATTTTTTTTGTAACGAAGCTTCTCGAGCTTGAAGTGTCTTTCGCCCCGTAGGAATAATAGGCAACAACGCGCCAGAAGAGCCTCGAATCAGGCTTTGTCACTGCAACCGCCGTGACGGCGGCAATGTTGCCGGAGTCAAGCAGCAGCCTGTTATCTTCGAACGAAACGGTGTCGGACACCTGCAGCCTGTAATAAACGGCATTGGCTGCCGGCGACCACTTGAAAGTGGTCTTATAGCTGACGCAAGCCTCGAGGTCGTTCGGCTCGAGCAAAGCCGGGGCTGCGAAAGCTGCACCACCGGCCGCGAGCATTGCCATCATCAGCATGAAGGCCGGCATCAGCTTCTTGAGATAAAAACTCATTAATACTAACTCCAATAAAATAATAAAAATACAAATGTTTCCATCTTACTTTGAACTGCAAAATTACCAAAAATAATAACATATAATATATTTAAAGGTTACGAATATTTTTTTCCACAATCCAACAATTTTTTTGTTA
>CAZIHB010000337.1:0-3355 GCA_964538535.1 uncultured Hyphomicrobiales bacterium
CCTGAGAGGAGGCGGCAGAAGCAGGTGATCCCCTTCTCTCAGCGTCACCTCGGCCCGCCCTTCAATTTCAATCCGGGCTTCGCCTTTCAGCAGCAGCACCCACTCGCTTTGCTCCTGGTCGTACCACTCTCCCTCCGGGGTGACCTGCCCCGTAGATACAATCCTTTCAAGGCGGAAATCACCGCCGCTGAAAATATCTTCGAATGTTTCGGAGCTTTCCGAAATATTCATCCCTTCAAAAAAATTACCTTTCAGCTCCATAATCAATTACCGCGCTCGCTCATTATCACAAAGTAGTACGCTGAAGCATTTAATCGTTGAAAAGCCGAATGTCCGGCATTGCCGGCTTAACGGGAAAACCGAAATGTTTGTAGGCAATGTCGTTTGCCACCCTGCCACGCGGTGTGCGCTTCAGGAATCCCTGCTGGATCAGGAACGGCTCATATACTTCTTCAATCGTGCCGGGTTCTTCCCCCACGGCCGTCGCTATCGTGTTGATTCCCACGGGGCCGCCGTCGAATTTGCCGATTATCGTGGTCAAAATCCTCTTGTCCATCTCATCCAGCCCGTATTCATCCACGTCGAGAGCCTCGAGGGCCATTCGTGCAATTTTCCTCGTTATTCCGCCATCCCCCTTCACCTCGGCAAAATCCCTCGTCCTGCGAAGCAGCCTGTTGGCAATTCTCGGGGTGCCTCGCGATCTTTTCGCAATTTCAAACGCCCCTTCCTCGTCAATCGGCACGTTCATGATCGACGAAGAACGAAGCACAACTCTTTTCAGATCCTCAGCATCGTAATAATCCAGGCGGTTGATCACTCCGAAGCGCGACATCAGCGGAGCAGTCAATAGTCCCGCGCGGGTGGTGGCGCCAATCAAAGTGAACTTGGGAAGCGTAAGTTGAATAGTCCTCGCGGACGGTCCGGAATCGATCATTATGTCGATTTTGAAATCTTCCATTGCCGAGTATAAATACTCCTCTACGACTGCCGAAAGCCTGTGGATCTCGTCGATGAAAAGCACGTCGCCCTCGTCGAGGTTAGTGAGCAGTCCGGCAAGGTCACCTGGCTTTTCAAGCACCGGGCCGGAGGTCATCTTCAGGTTTGTGCCCATCTCCCTCGATATGATGTGGCTCAGAGTGGTCTTGCCCAGGCCGGGAGGGCCCGTCAAGAGCACGTGATCGAGTGGTTCGCCCCTGCGCCGGGCGGCAGTAATGAAAATATGAAGATTATCAACAATTTTCTTCTGCCCCGTGAACTCATCAAATGCAAGCGGGCGAAGAGTTTTATCCAGCTCGTCCTCTTTCACTTTTTCAGCCCCGGTTATGTTCGATTGTCTTGATTTTGTTTCCATAATAATCGAAATCTATGTAAAATTCTTTACACTATCAAATTATTGACACAGCGTCAATCTTTTTCAGAATCAAATCTAAAGGGGCATTTTTCAGCCCTCCCCGGCTTGCAATCCTCTCGGCAGGCCACGGGACAGAGCCTGACTGCAACATTGGCGCAGCGCTCCCTGACCGCATGGTTAATTTTGCTTTCCAGCCTTGCCGCGTCGGCAAGCGTGGTATCCCGTGGCAGCACCACTTTCAGCTCTGCAATGAACGCGCTTCCTGACCGCCTGATCTCGAACGCCCTGAATTCGCACATCTTGCCGATGTTATCGGCAACCACGGAAAGTATCTCGAGGCGGACGCTTTCCGGCAAAGAGAGGTCAAGCAGGCTGGATACCGAGGCGTTAAGCTGCCTAAGCGAATTCCGCGCGTAGAAAAGCGCGAGAAGCGATGCAATGGCAGGATCGGTCACTCCGGCAATTTCTGCCGGACAGCGCGCGATAATTATTTGCTGAAATGCAGAACAAGCTGCGGCTGCCACGAGAAAAACAGCATCACCCCGCCAAGCCGAGGCACTCGAGTTATATGCCCCGAAGCCGTGAAAAGCAGCAAGCCGCGCGTGCACACGCCCTGCGATGATGAAAAGTACCGCGAAAAATAGCAGCACAGCGCCTGCTGAAGTCAAATGCCCTGCAGCACCGGCACTGCCGGTAGCGCCGATGATAGCACCAATCAGGCACCAGATTGCCGTGGCTCCTCCCACCGCGCAGATCAACACCCTCGAGAGGCTCTCGTGCCTTCCGTAACCTTCCTGCTGCATCGACTCCGGTGAGGAAATCATCTCTCTTGCAGCCGAAAGGAACAAAAGCGCATCGATCACCCCGACGGAAGAAATTACGATAACAGCGTATATTATATAGGAGTTACACAATTTCACGCAAGCCGCGCCCACGGCAAAAACCAGCAGCCTCAGCGCCAACCCGGCTTTCGCGCCCCAAAAAAAATTATCAGCACCGGCCTTATGTCTTAATTTTTCTTTAATTGCGTAAAATTGACCCAAAAAATTACCATTAATTATGTTGATAACTTTTTTAATTTTTTTTCCTTCCCCTCCAAAGATTGGTGCTATTTTTGATTGCACTATCAAAGGCGGAGTATGCTCATTGATTCTCAAAGAGCACACTCCAAAGATAAAAAATATAAAGGTGTTTTATTGTTTTTTTTTGCCTTGAAAATTATATAATTTGTAGATATTTTTGAAAGGTTTAATGGTGTTGATTTATATGAAGAACTTAGGAAAATCGTACTTAACAATTCATGCTGCGCCAAAAAAATATTTTGATTTTTCATGTATGCCTTAAGATGTTTGAACGGAAAAGGTTTGTAACATATTAAGGTTTTTTGTGTTTAAGTAGGAATTTAACGATGGAAGAACAGTAACGATAAATAACGAGATTAAGTATAAATTTTTTTTAGTATTTACTATTATCAACAGTAATTGGGGGTTTGTAGTGAAAACAAACAAATTACTTCAGGGACTAATCCTATTGTGCCTGTTGGTTGTCGGTGTTTCCAATTTGTGCGCCCAACAGCTGCTCGATGCGACTATAACGGAAACAATCGAGCTGTGGCAGCCTTTCAGGGACGGCAACTACATCGGTAGGGGTGATGATCCCTATATCGGACTTCCTATGCCGTTCAACTTCAAATTTGACGGAGTTAGCGTAAAAACTCTTCATGTTTACGGCGACGGCTTCATCTCAATCAACAACTACCTTGATCCATTTCCGCAGAACATTCCCGCGGTCGGGGTCAGGCCTTTAATCATTTCCTGGTATGCCCAGGATTTGCGTACTGATTCTTCACTCTCCTGGAAGCTGACAGGCGAAGCACCTTTCAGGGTGCTCACGATTCAGCAGCTTGGAGCAAGGACGCAGAGCGCAATCGGAGTTAACTTCGGCGCTCAGATCAAGTTCTATGAAACTTCGAACCAGGTTAAGATTATTTACGGCAACACTGAC
>CAZIHB010000338.1:0-3351 GCA_964538535.1 uncultured Hyphomicrobiales bacterium
CTCGAACTCGCGACCTCCTGCGTGACAGGCAGGCGCTCTAACCAAACTGAGCTACGACTCCGTGCAAAATAAACGTGGATCCAAGGAGGATCGAACTCCTGACCTCTTGAATGCCATTCAAGCGCTCTCCCAAGCTGAGCTATGGACCCGATTACTTATTTCAAAGAACCTTCATCAAAAAAGGTTTACAAAAATAAGAGTAATTTGGCATCCACGCAAGAAAAATTTTCGAGGGCATTAATATTTTTTTGAAGCCGGCTGCCGGGCCTGCGGCTGAATAGGCCGCAATGGCCTGAGATATCAGGTACTAATGGAAAGAGAGCCACTTTGAGCCGGCAGATGAATATTTCAAATCAATTAAAAGGATGAGCGAAAAAAATCGTGCAAGCACCCCGGGTGAAATTCCCCGTGCCGAATTTTCCCCGGCAGAGCAAGCGATGCTTTACAGATGCCCGAATCAGGGCACTCCGAAAATCGGCGAAGATGGTGGAAAAGTCATCCCGGTTCAATAGGAAAAGCGGGAAACCGGAGGCCAAAAGGCCGCATATTCAGCATAATAATGGCCATTAACGTAAATGTGGATTAAAATCTTGAAAATCGAATAAAAAAACTTTTAATATTTCAAGATATTTAAATATATTCAAAATCTGTTAGTTCGCAAATTTGAGCATTAAACAGATTCTTTTAGAATAAATGTTGGAGCACCGTAGATGAAAGTATATGAAACAAAGAGTATAAGGAACTTAGCCTTAGTCGGACATGCCGGCACAGGAAAGACAAGCTTTGGCGAAGCTATACTGTTCAACACATCCGCGATAAACCGCCGCGGCACGGTAGAGGACAGAAACACTGTGTCGGACTATCATGAAATTGAGCAGGAAAAGGGCAGCTCAGTATTTGGCACGCCGCTTTTTGCAGAATATAACGACTACAAATTCAACCTTCTTGATACGCCCGGCTATGACGATTATGCGGGTGAAATGTACGCCTCAATTCACGTGGCCGATACTTCCCTGATTTTTGTCAACGCTCAGAGCGGCATCGAAGTTGGCACGGAGCTGGCATGGCAGTATTCACTGAAGCAGAGCAAGCCCGTCATGTTCTACGTGAACAAATGCGACCTCGAACAGGCGAAATTTGACGGAGTTGCCGAGGATCTGAGAGCTCAATTCGGTGTTGGTGCCGCAGTATTCCAATATCCGGCGAACCAGGGCGTTGGCTTCGACAGCATAATCGACCTGTTCTCGATGAAGATGTACAAGTCGGCAGGAGAGAACCAGCCAGAAGTTCTCGATATACCCGCAGGCGAAATGGATAAGGCCTCGAAGCTTCGCAACCAGCTCGTGGAAGCAATTGCCGAGAGCGACGAGGAGCTGATGACCAAGTACTTCGAAGAGGGCGACCTGAGCGAAGAAGACATGAAGAAAGGCCTTAAGGCCGCTTTCATAAGCAGGAGCATCTTCCCGATACTATGCGGCTCGGGGAAAAACAACGTGGGCATTTCCCGTCTTTTCGATTATTTCATCAAGGTAGTGCCTGCACCCGACGAGGTGCCGGCAGTGACCGAAGAAGGCTCGGTTCCGGTAGTGTGCAATTCCGGAAAGCCCTGCTCCATTTTTGTTTATAAAATTTTCTCGGATGCACGCCTTGGCGATATGACATATTTCAAGGTAAATTCCGGCAAACTGGTTCCCGGCATGGATCTTGTCAACGAGCAAAGATCCTCAAACGAGAGATTCGGCCAGCTGTTTATCATCCAGGGCAAGAAGCGCGAAGAAGTGCCTCAGCTGCTTGCAGGTGATATCGGAGCTACCGTGAAGCTGAAGAATACGCATATCAACAACACTCTCCACGACAAGAACTTCAACGCAATATTGAAAACCATCGACTACCCGAACCCGAAAGTCAGGACTGCAATAGTTCCGAAAACAAAAGGCGAGGAAGAAAAAGTCGGAATGGCATTGAACAACCTCCATCTCGAGGATCCGACGATTGTAATCGAGCACTCGCAGGAACTCCGCCAGACAATCGTGCACGCTCAGGGCGAGCTTCATCTTGGCCTTGCAAAATGGAGGCTTTATAACCGCTACAAAGTTGAAGCCGAGTTTATCGAGCCGAGAGTAGCATATCGCGAGACAATCCAGAAAGCAGCAAAGGGCAGCTATCGCCACAAGAAGCAGTCGGGCGGTGCCGGGCAGTTTGCTGAAGTGCATATGCTTATCGAGCCATGGTACGAGGGAATGCCCGATCCTGAGAACATCACCATTAAAAACAGGGATTCAATCAATCTTGACTGGGGCGGAAGGCTTGAATACTACAACTGCATCGTGGGCGGCGTGATCGACGCTCGCTTTATGCCTGCGATTCTGAAGGGCATCATGGAAAAAATGCAGTTCGGCCCGCTGACCGGATCATACGTGAGGGACATCAGGGTATGTATATATGATGGAAAAATGCACCCCGTGGATTCGAACGAAGCCGCGTTCAAGACGGCATCGATGATGGCGTTTAAAGATACATTCGTTCAGGCCAGCCCGAAGATACTCGAGCCGATTTATAATATTGAAGTGAAGGTTCCGGAAGAATTCGTTGGCGACGTGATGAGCGATCTGCCATCGCGCAGGGGCTTGATTCTCGGCATCGAATCCGAGGGCCGCTACCAGAAGATCAAGGCACGCATGCCTCTTGCCGAAGTTGATAAGTATGCCACGGGGCTTCGCTCCATGACACAGGCACGCGCAACTTATACCTCGGAATTTGCCGAGTATCAGGCAGTGCCGCCGAACATCCAGCAGGATCTTATTGATGCTTACAAGAAGCAGCAAGCCGAGGAAGAATAGTTCAAGAAGAATGATTCTTTTGGATAAAAATATAAAAGAAAAGCAGCTGACAGTGATTCATTCCGGAGTGTTTGTTCTCCAGGTATCAGCCAAAAAAAATGTAGGGACACGGCGCGCTGTGTCCCTACAATGCTATTTCAGCTTTTTTTACGGGGCTGCATTTTGAACCCGGTGCGGCACCAAAAAACAAACAATAATGAAGGATTCTTCTCGAAATTGCCACGGAGCTTCATTATTTTTGTGGTGCAGCGAGGTGCAATTGCAGCTAATGTTTAATATGGAAAGCAACAACCAATAAGTGAGTTATAATAACGGTAGAAACAATTTCTTACGGGAAAATAGATAGACCATTAACTACCATATTTTGTAGTTGCTGTGGAAAAAAAAACTACGAGGAATGTAAAAAAAAGAGTTACGTTGCACGATGGAAAAAAATGTGATAAATTGTAACATTTGGAAAAAAAATTTGTTATGTAAGTGAAAGAGCGGGATATTTTTCGCATTAGTGATG
>CAZIHB010000339.1:0-3338 GCA_964538535.1 uncultured Hyphomicrobiales bacterium
CGCCATCACGAAGGCCACTCCGCTCGAACATTTCGACGACGAGCTCGCGCTCGATGAAGAGTCACTGCGAATTCTTGATGACTTCATGGCACAGCGAAACCTGCCCAAAACCGAAAGAAACCGCCTGCAGTCCTATGTGCCCTCAAAATGCAGGGCACTGCCTAACAGGTACGGGACGGCTCCGGGCATGGCTTTCGAGCAGGACGGGAAGCTGCTCGTCTCGATGCCGGGCGTGCCGGCAGAAATGAGAGGGCTTATGAATGATTACGTGCTCGGGATGATTCGCGAAAGGCTTGACGCGGAAGGCGGCCCGGCAGTTGTCTATAAAACGCTGCTTGCCTGCGGGATCACCGAATCCAACCTCGCGGATGTGATCGGCGAGCCCGAGAGCTTTCTCGATGGCGGAACACTCGCTTTTCTGCCCGGATACAGGGGAATAAAGTTGAGAGTTGGGTATGAAGCCGACACCAGGAAGCAGGCGGAAGGGAAAGTTGCCGAAATCGAGGCAATCATACGCGGGCGCGCCGGAAAATACATTTTTGGCGAGGGTGATGACACGATTCAGTCCAAAATCGGACAAATGCTCCGCGATAGAAATTTGACGATTTCAGCTGCAGAATCCTGCACAGGCGGACTCCTCTGCGCTGCGTTCACGGATACGCCAGGCAGCTCGGATTATTTTGCAGGCGGGGCGGTTGTTTACAGTAACTCGGCGAAGAAATCCATACTCGGCGTGCCCGGCACGATAATAGATCGGCATGGTGCAGTCAGCGAGGAAACTGCCCGGGCAATGGCCGAAAATGTAAGGGCAAAATTCGGCACGAGCATTGGCTTAAGCATCACCGGAATTGCCGGGCCCGGAGGGGGAACGCCCGAAAAACCCGTTGGCACGGTCTGGATCGGCTATTCGGATGGAACCCGCACGGCCGCGTTTCGGAATTATCTGAGCGGTACGAGGGACGTGGTCAGAGACAAGTCCGTCGGCTCAACTTTGATCATGCTTTATACTGAATTGCAATCGCGCGGCTAATCAGCCTCTTTCTTGCTTACCTTTTGCACTATCATTTCAGCAATCGCGCAGGCAAGTGCCAGAATTATAAACAATTGCCAGAGCTCGGTGCCAAGCCGGGCTCTTATTATATTTTGAGAGACGTCAGCCAGATCATCGATAAAACGGATATCCTGCTTATTCTTGTATTCGGACTGAATCTGCGAGCTGACGGATTTCTTTTCAAGCGGTATCAGCCTTGATTCGTCCGGGGGCAGGTTCGATGCCACGAGCGAAATGCACTTGCCCGAGGATGAGTAAATCGAATAGACACCGGGCAGGCTGACGGGGTCTATTGTAAGAATAGAGCCGCCGGGCAAAGCCACCGGCTGCTGGAAGAACTTGTTGCCATAGGGATCGACTATAGTCAGGTTCTGCTCCGCAGCAAAGCGTTTCGGGATTGTTATTGACACCGGTTTGCCGGTTTCAATGCTTCCGGCCAGACTCTCGGATGCCGAAAGATAAACTATGGAACGATAGAGGATTGTCGGGAAAATACCGGTCACGGGGAAATTGCCGGACTCGATGTCCGGCCTTACGGCACAATAAATCAGCCTGCCCGTGCCGAGGCGCTTCTCGCTGAGGAAAGACCCGCCGGGCATATCGATGATCCTCTGTCCGCCAAGTTCGGGATAAGCAGTATAAATAAAAGGAGATTCGACCACCTGCCGGCTGTCCGTAGATCCTTTGAAAACGCCTTGGAACAGCGGGTGGGAGCGGTCAATCGAGCTGAAGGAAGCAGGAGATTTTTTGGCAAAATCCTTTTTTCCGGCTATGTTCAGTTCGAGAATGGAATAGTTGCCGGCCATGCCCGGCGATGCATCGGGAAAGAGCAAAGCAGCCCCGCCGGCCTGAATATATTGCTTCAGCCTGCCGAGATCCTGGTTTGAAAACGGCCCGTCTGCAAGAATAATGGCTTCGTAGTTTGACAGCTCAATGCCGGAGAGCTGATTGGGCGCGAAGAAGGAAATATCAGCGAAAGAACCGCTTCTGTTGAGTGTGTTTAGCGCCAGGGAGAGGTACTCAGTGCCGCCTCTGCCCCCGATCACGGCAATTCGCGGCTTGTCGGGAATAATGAAACCGAAGAATGCTTTGTTGTCCGCGTCGAGAGCGTCATTCTCGAGAGTGACGGCACCGCACACTGCACCGCTGATCGAGGAAGGCGCAGCGATTGCAACGGTACGGGAGGAATTGGCCGCTACGTCGAATTGCCTTTGAGCCACGTTCTGGCCGTTGAAGCTCATGTTGGCCACGCTGCCCCTTGATTCATCCGATGAACTGTTGCGCACGGTGATTTCCACTTCCACAGGCTTTTGTTTTTCGAAGACTCTCGTGACGACGTTGATGGAATCTATGGAAAGATTCCTGATATTTGACTTGGTCGAGCTGCCTATCGGGATGAAATAAATACCGGCGGAGCTGTTGAATATCCTGGATGTATCGGATGACCTGCGCTCGAAAACGTTGCTCTGAGCGTCAGAGATCACGAATATCTCTTTATTCAGATTCACAGACTCATCGAGCAGCGTAGCTGCAAGCTTGAGCCCGCGATCAAGAGCTGCCCGGGTGTATGATACTTTTATATTTTGTATTTGATTATCAAGAAGATTAAAGTTCCTCGACATCGCGTATTTTGATCTGTCCAGAGGCGAGGCCAGCTCTATAATCGCCACCTCGTCCCCTTCCTTCAGGGATTTGATAATGTCGGAGGCCGCTTTTTTGGCCTGTTTCAGGCGATTTCCGTATTCATCGGATACGTCCATGCTGAAGGAATTATCGATCAGGATCACGCATGAGGAATTCGCGTAGTTCTCGAGGAAAGGCAGAGAGCTCTTGATCGTCGGCCTTGCAAAGGCAAGTACGGCAAAGATGATGATTAGCGTCCGCAGTATGAGCAGTAGAATCTGCTTCATCTTCAGCCTGCGGATTTTTGTTTTTTGAAGCTCCTTCAGGAATCTGAGAGAGGAGAACTCTACCGTTTTCAACTTTCGCAGGTTCAGCAGGTGAAGCAGTATCGGGATCGAGGCGGCAAAAAGCCCGAACAAAACGGCAGGATTCAGGAAGTTCATTATATTTCAGTTTATTATTGTCAAAAAAAACAAAATTAAGAATTTTTGCTTCAAGAAAGATGCAAAAAAGTCGATAACAGCGATCGTTGCAAAGTTGAAAAAAAAAGAATAATAAACGGCGGACTTAAAAGTTATGTTACTTATGACAGTGCGGGGAAAAAATACAGTTTTCACTCTACATAAGTTATAATCGGGGAAAATCCCCGCGGCATAAGTATCCG
>CAZIHB010000340.1:0-3325 GCA_964538535.1 uncultured Hyphomicrobiales bacterium
GAGCCAAAATTTTCAGCTGCCCGAGATTTACTTGGTTTATTATCAAATCCCGAGCCAAAAATGAAAAACCCTCGCGCGGCGGCTGAGGGTTTTTGTTCTGCTTTAATATTTTTTTCGGGTTGGCCCGGCTCACGGCTACCATTTCATCACGTTTGCCTCGTCCACGTAAACGGTTTTCTTCCCGCGGAAGAGGGCAAGCACAATCGCCAGGCCCACGGCAGCCTCGGCCGCGGCCACGCTCATCACGAAAAAAACGAATATCTGGCCCGCCTTGTCGCCAAGGAATGACGAGAATGCAACAAGCGTGAGGTTCACCGAATTGAGCATCAGCTCGATCGACATAAAAATTATTATCGCGTTGCGGCGCGCGATCACGCCGAACACACCTATCGTGAATAGAATTGCCGACAGGCCGAGATAATATTCAAGAGGGACAAACTCAATCATTTTCCTTTACCTTTTTTTGTTAGTCTTTCAATTGATGCTTCGCGAGCACCACAGCCCCGATGATTGCAACGAGCAGCAGGACGGAAACTGCCTCGAACGGGAATAGATAGTGAGTGAAGAGCTCTTTGCCCAATTCCCGCGGGCTGCCGTTCATGTATGCCACATCGGGGTTGAAGCCCGGCCGCGGTGCATTGGCCAGCAGCACAGCCGCCAGGAGCACGATAAAAGCACCCGAGAGCAGCAGCCCCACGGACTGCCGTGCCTGAAGCCTCAGCTTTGCCTGCTCTTCGGTGCCAAGATTGAGAAGCAGAATGACAAACACCACGAGCACCATTATCGCCCCGGCATAGACCAGCAGCTGAATGACGGCAAGGAATTGCGCGTTCAGCGTCAGATAGAGGCCCGCAAGCATGAAAAAGTGGAAAATCAGGGCCATGGCGCTCTTCACGGGGTGCCTGCCCGCCACCGTGACCACGGCGGAGGCAATGGCAAGTATGGAAAGCAATCCGAAAACAATGAATGTAAGGCTCACGGTCATCCTTTACCGTTATTCAACATGCAATATCATATATTCCATTCAATTACGCAATTTTCCCTTATCCGCGCGCTCTCCCTGGCCGAGCGCTCGGATCGCTGAGATGCAACCGGGGATGCGCACACATATATGTCGTTTTGCGCCCGGTGTTATTTTTCGAGAACTTCAACCACGTGCACACCCTTCACGCTTTTTATCTCATCAACAAGCGTTGAAAGGAACTCTTCGGTGGGCACGTTAACCGTGACGATTGCCTCGAACACGGCATCGAACGTGTCGAACGTGACGCCGTCGATAATGGCGTGCTCCATTGCAAGCACTTTCGCGCTGATCTCGTTCAGAAGCATCGGGCGCTCATCGGCCACCACACGCAGCTCGGCGGAAAAACTTTTCTCCTTGCCGTCATCCCTGCCATTCTCTTTCCTAACGGACTCCCCACGCGAGCGGATTCCGTCGTTAATCTTGAACCTGATGAACCTCCTGGCCTTATCGAGATCCACTTCCTTCGTCCCGATGGCATAGAAGAAGGCTGAAGCCGTATCGAACTTGAAAGCCTGTGCAAGCAGGTCGGTTTCCCGTTCATTAAGGTCCAGCCCGAGCTCTGCACTCATCTTGGCCCAAATTGCCCTGCCCTCGTTTTCCTTCTGTTTTTCCTTGTCCTTCAGGAATTTTGATATTAATGATTTTGCCTTGCTCGTGATGGCAATATTCATCCACTCGGGCTTCGGCTCCTGGTTCCGCGAGGTTATTATTTCAACTATATCGCCGCTCTGCAGCTTGTAGTCAATCGGCACTATCCTGCCGTTAACTTTCGCGCCGATAAGGTGCGAGCCGATCTCGGTGTGAATGGCATACGCGAAGTCCAGAGGCGTGGAATCCTTTGGCAGCGACCTGAATTCGTTCTGCCTGGTGTAAACATATATCTCGTCGAGCAGAAGGTTTTTCTTCACTTCCTCGAGCAGCTGCCTGGCATTGTCAGCCCCGGCTCCCTCGAATATGTCCCTTACGACGGACATCCACTCCTGTATGTGCTGATCCTCGAGCACCGATTCGTTAGTGACCTTGCCGCTCTTATACTTGAAGTGGGCAGCCAGGCCTTTTTCGGCCACCTCGTGCATCTCTCTCGTGCGTATCTGCACCTCCACAATTTTGTTCGAGGGGCCCACGACGGCAGAGTGTATGGATTGATAACCGTTTTTCTTCGAGGAGTTTATATAGTCCTTGAAGGTTTCGGGCACAGGCGGGAAAATCGAGGCTATCAAGCCGTAAATATAAAAGCACATGTATGGATCGGCCGTGTCGAGTATCAGCCTGATCGCGAAAAGGTCATAGAGCTCGTCCATCTTCTTGCCGCGCAGCCGCATCTTGTTGAAAATGGAATAAATATGCTTCGGCCGGCCGCTTATGTCAAATTTTATCTTGTTCTTCTTTACGAATTCATCCTTTGTCAGCTTCTCGACAATCGGAGCGATGAAAGCCCTGACGTACTCTTCCCGCTCCTCGCGCGTGCTGTTCAGCCCTTCCTTGATCTCGTCGTAAGCCTCGCGGTTCAGATACTTGAACGATAGATCCTCAAGCTCCCATTTCAGGTTCCTGAGGCCGAACCTGTTGGCAAAAGGCACGTAAACCTCCATCGTTTCCTGGGCTATCCTCGTCTGGCTCGATGGTATGAGGTGATCGAGCGTCCTCATGTTGTGAAGCGTGTCGGCAAGCTTGATTAGAATGATCCGGACGTCCTTGAAGAGCGAGAGGAGCAGCTTCCTGTAGTTTTCTATCTGGTTGAGCTGATCGATGTGCCGGCTTTCTATATGCTGAATCTTGCTGACGCCGTCCACGATCTCGGCAACGGCTGACCCGAATTCCGACTGTATGTCCTTCAGGCCGTACTGCTCGGAGTCCTCTGTGATGTCGTGCAACAGGGCCGCGACAACGGAAGTATCATCGAGCGGGATCTCGCTTATTACAATCCGCGCGATGGCAAGTGAATGCGTGTATTGCGGATCGCCCGACTTCCTGAGCTTATCCGTGTGGGCATCAAGGCACATGTGGAACGCCTTGCGTATCTTGTCCTCGTTATACTTTTTCAGGTAGGCCTTGCACTCTTTCAGAAAAATTGCCAGGTCTTTCTCGGGATCTTCACCATATATATGAGAATCCGGAATTTTCGAGATTACGTTATTATTAGCCGACAATCCAAGCATAAGCAAACCTGAAGAAAGGACACAAACATTAAGCAAAAATACACATTCGGCATAAAACGGCAAGAGATGTGCTTTATTTTTAAATTTACTTTACGATTATTGCACAGCAGAATTATTCATCGCGGCAAGGGATTATTGTTTC
>CAZIHB010000341.1:0-3309 GCA_964538535.1 uncultured Hyphomicrobiales bacterium
GACTGGAGTTCAGACGTGTGCTGCGATCAATGTCATCCTGTGTGTTATTCTTACCCTCAAAGTAAAGACCAATCGGTGCTACGCGCATAATACCACCACAGCCCTTGCTATGGTTGATGGGCTTTTCTATTGTGCCGGGCTTTCCTTGAGTAAATGTCTGAATCGCAGACAAACAGGTGTTTCCCGGAGCCCTGCGATAAAAGAGTTCTGGGACATTAATCAACCATGTAAAGGGATGTTTTACTATTAAGGGATATGACTCCTGCTGTGTTCGAAACCATTCCTTATAGCAGGATGCTATGTAGCTGGGGTAGCTAACCATTATGCCCCTTGTCATACCTCTCGTTGTACCGAGTAATAAACCATTAGCGGTAAAGAGCGTCATCTGCGTATCATCGGAAATTTGTGCGACACCGTCAATTAGGGCGTATTCTGTAATTCCATTTTCACCGTATTCCTTGAAAATGGATGCGTCGTCAAGGAACTCCACGGCATAGCCTAAGGCATCCCCGGCTGCGCCACCGATGAGGCAACCTCTATATTTATCCAAGCTTTTCATTCGGCACCTCCGTTTTATCTGGCATCGCAAGTATAGAGCGCCTTCCTCAATTTGTCGAAGCAATCGTCTTTGTGCATCTGAATAGTTCTAAGGATACCAAATACATACTGTAGCGACCTTTCGCTATATGGTGCACATGGGCATGTTATATGCATCTTTGAATAAAATGTACTGCATTATTTTACTTATTTATACTAGACAGAGCCAGCTTTCTTATGCTCTTCAAACTTTGCTGCCATTGTCGGGTTACCACGCGTCAGTTTCTTGATTGTCACATCCTGTACTTTTTCGTTTGCAAGGCGGAGATTGCGGTCTGTGCCCAGCAATGCCTCCTTCGTCTTCTGCAGGTGGTCGATAGACTTGTCGATTTCTTCAATCGCTGTTTGGAACCGCTTTGAGGCAAGATCATAGTTCCTGCCGAAGGCATCCTTAAACTTATCAAGCTCGTCCTCGAAGTTAGCGATATCGATGTTCTGTGCCTTCAATAGAGCAAGTTCAGTTTTGTATTTCAGCGAGTTCTGGGCTGCATTGCGCAGCAAAGTAATCATTGGGATGAAGAACTGCGGTCGTATGACATACATTTTATGGTAACGGTAAGATACATCAACGATACCGCCATTGTAAAGTTCATTATTTGGTTCTAATAAAGATACGAGTACCGCGTACTCGCAGCCCTTTTCATTACGATCTTTGTCAAGTTCTTTAAAGAAGTCCTCGTTTTTCTTCTTGGTCGAGGTTTCATCGCTTTCGTTTTTCATTTCAAACATGATCGAGATGAACTCTGTACCAGCATTGTCAGCCTCACGGAATATGTAGTCGCCCTTACTACCCGTCTTTGCGTCATTATCTTTCTCGAAATACGCCATAGGAAATGCGGCGGACCGGATTTTGGCAAATTCAATTTCGCAATGTTGTTCAAGTGTTTCACCGACCATCTTTGTTGATAACTTCGCTTTCATGTCCTTTAAGCGCTCGATTGCATCATCACGATCTTTTATTTTTGTTTCGTATTTCTCCTTAAGAGATGATTCTAGTAACCTCTGCTCAGCATCCTTTGCCTCAAGATCACGTTTGAGATCATCGCGCTCCTTCTCAACAGTACTAAGTGCCTCCTTGAGAGCCAACTGTTTGGCAATATCGGCAGCATTCAGTTCTTCCTTAAGGCGAGCTATTTCGGCATCCTTCTTGGCTGCCTCATCCTTTAATTCTCCTGTGACCTTAGCCTGGATTAGTTCTGCACTTGACTTGAGCTCCGCCTTGAGGCGTTCGATCTCTACATCCTTCTTGGCGGCTTTCTTCTCCATTTCGCTTGCGACCTTAGTCTCTGCAAGTACAATGGCAGTCTTTTTATCCTGCTCGGCAAGGACTAACCGCTCATGTAGTGCCTTATTAAATGCATCATTACGGACTTGATTTAGAATGTCTGCATAACCTGTCTCATCTATATTAAATGTTTTACCGCAATTCGGACACTTAATCTCATGCATATATGCCCCCATTTTCTCCCCCGTGTTCATAATGACAACTGGTCTTGCTCTCTAGTTTGCGTTCAGTCCATGGACTCTTGTCCCTAAATGCACTTTCCAACGAGTTTCAGCATCCAGAATGTCCTGATTATTATCTTTTGTTGACAACGGCAAAACCTCCAGGATTGAGTAGCGGAAATATTCCTCCGCATATCCGGGATTGTTTCGCAGCAATTCGACCAGTTTCGTATTTCCTTCTTCGTCGGTTCCACCGGTAGGATTCCCGGCGTAATTCTTCCACCTGCCGAATATTCCATCCTTGTTGTACGCCGAGCCAATGTAATTCTTGCCAGTATTACAATCGTGAATCAGATATACGCCGCCAAACCGGGATAGCATGTCCTGCCATTTCTTGTCTTTTACCACCTGTTGAAGCTCAGGATATGTCAAATATACATTCTTATAATCAGTGAACTCCGTGGCGACCTTCAATGGCTCAATTTGTGTGACCTCATATTTCTCAGCCGTTGAGAACGTAGGAGCGTTTTGCTGGCCGGAAGCAAATCTTACAAGCAATCTTCTTTCAAGGTTTCCTGGAGTGGGGATCTTCTCGAGGATGAAATATGCTCCGACAGAATCAGGGTTCCAGTTTTTCCCCTCAACTTTCTCCTTGTAGTCATTGGGAATAAGTCGACGCTTTTCCGCTTCGGCATAGGTGATCTTCTCTTTTACTTCATAGAGCGCGTAGAAACGAGCGACCTCTCCTTCTCCCATAAAAATAAAAACGAACCTGTATTTGCTCATTCGCTGCTCATAATGGCCGCCTTGAACAGAATTGAAACAATCAAACAGTTTCTCGCCGTCTTCGCCGCCAAACTTTAAGGCCGTTATAGCATTTTGCGCTGCCCTTAAATGGTAGGCGGATTTTGCACAGCAACACTCTCCATCCTTGATGTTAAGACCGTCAATGCCGAGCATACTCTTAAACTCCTTAAGAATCATGGGGACCCTCCATTTTCCGTTGTTAAATCCAATGTTTTACCGCAATTCGGTCACTTAATCTCGTGCATATATGCCCCCATTTTCTCCCCCGTGTTCATAATCCTTCTTATCTTGCAGGAGTAAGGTATTTAAATATCGAATGAAAAGCGCTAATATCTCGCTTACAGGAACGTTTTTCTGACAGCTTACATGGTCAGGGAGTGTTCCCGTTTTTATATAAACCTACATCCATACTACACAAATTATACCTCCCTGTCAAGCATCATATTCTACGCTTGTTGA
>CAZIHB010000342.1:0-3285 GCA_964538535.1 uncultured Hyphomicrobiales bacterium
AGCGCCGCGAGTGCGGACAGCGCTGCTTCAGTTGTGCTTTGCTGCAAGGGGAAGCAAAAAACCCGGATGGACATAAACAGATATTCACGGCTGAATTTATAACATAGCTGCAATAGCCGCCTGACCGCACCAAATAAAAATCCCGCCTGAATAATAATATTATATTCAGGCGGGAACTTTATTATTCGGTATGATATATTAACCGTTTATTTCTTCAGTTCTGCAAGCTCCAGCTCGAGCGTTTCGATGGCTTTAGTCAGCGTGCAGTGTTTCAGCACATTCTTGCCGATTGTCACTCCCGGGCCTTCATCGCATTTTTCCATGCAGAAATTGGCGCGCACGTTCACCACGTCCTTCAGCTTCTTGTCCTCGATATAGTGGATCAACTGGCGGATCAGATTCTGCGAGCCCTTCAGGTAGCAGTTCGTTCCGACGCACACGCTGATGTCGATTTTCGACTCCTTCCCGTCGAGAATTGCCAGCCCGTCGCCGAGTATCCTCTTGCGGGATTTGTAGTTGGTGTGGAGCAGGTGATGCGCGGCCTCGCCTCCGATTTCTCCGAGATGGTTCGCGTAGAGGTCCTTGATATACGGGTTATCCTGCGATTTGTGCAACTGCACCATCTTATCAGCCTCGTAAAGGCCCTCGGTCCTAGCCTTCCTGGAGTCCTCGTCATACTGCACGGGCTGGCCCGCGCCGCCGATGCACCCTCCGGGGCAGGCCATCACCTCGATGAAGTCATAGTGCTTCTCGCCGGATTTGACTGATTCAATCAGCTTGCCGGCATTCTTCAGGCCGTTGGCTATCGCGAGCTGCACCTTTTTCCCGCCAAGCTCTATCGTTGCCTCGCGGATGCCCGCGTTGCCGCGGATTTCCTCGAAGTCGATGTTGTCAAGGCGCACTCCGTTCACCTTCTCGTAAAGGTATCGCAATGCTGCCTCGCTCACGCCGCCGGAGTTGCCGAATATCACGCCCGCGCCCGTTTTGAAGCCGAAGGGAATATCCAGGGCCTCGGGGGAGAGCTTGTTGAACTTGATACCCGCTTCCTTGATCATCGCGGCAAGTTCCTGTGTGGTGATGACGTAGTCAACATCCCTCACTCCCTCCTCGATGAATTCCGGCCTCTGCGCCTCAAATTTCTTCGCCGTGCAGGGCATGATTGATACTACAATCAAGTTCTTACGGCTGACGTTCAGGCTCTCGGGCAAAACGGATTTTGCAACCGAGCCGAACATCTGCTGGGGCGATTTGCATGTGGATAAATTATCGAGCATCTCGGGGTAATATTGCTCCATGTATTTCACCCAGCCCGGGCAGCAGCTTGTCATCAGCGGCATATTGCCGCCGTTCTGCATCCTGCCGAGCAGCTCGTTAGCTTCCTCGAAAATTGTCAGGTCGGCCGTGAATGCCGTGTCGTAAACCCTGTCGAATCCCATCAGCTTCAGGGCAGCCACGATCTGGCCCGTGAGCACCCTGCCGGGCTTCATCCCGAACATCTCGCCGATGGCAACCCTGACTGCCGGAGCAATCTGAGCTACAACAACTTTCTCTTTATTATCAATTTCCGACCAGACAGCCCTGACCTGCGATTTTGGCACGATCGCTCCGGTCGGGCACACTCTCGCGCACTGGCCGCAGTCGATGCAGTCCACTTTTGCCAGATCCTTGCCGAATGCCGGAAGGACGGACACGTTCGAGCCCCTGTGAACGAAATCGATGGCGCCGATGCCCTGGATTTCCTCGCAGGCACGCACGCAGTCGCCGCAAAGAATGCACTTGTTCGGATCCCTGACGAGCGAGTGCGAGGATCTGTCAATCGGCATCTGCTTTTCGGATTTTTTGAAACGTACTTCAGTCACGCCCAGCTTGCGGGCAATATCCTGAAGCTTGCAATCCGTGCTCTTCGAGCAGGTGGTGCAGTCATGATTATAGCTTGCCAGAAGCAGCTCGATTGTCACCTTCCTTATTTCCCTGATCTCGGATGTGGTCGTTTTCACAACCATGCCGTCTCTCGGCTGAGTCGAGCACGCGGGCTGGATGCCCATGCCCTGAATATCCACGAGGCACAGCCTGCAGGCACCGTAAACGCTAAGTTCGGAATGATAGCAGAATGTGGGGATGTCAACATTCGTTTTCCTGATCACTTCAAGCACGTTTCTTTCATTCTCGAATGCAACCCTTTTTCCGTCTATTGTCAGATATTTTTGAGCCATATCTATTATACTCCTACTATAGCATTTAACCTACAAGTCTGCATACACGAGCCGCATTTTATACAAATGTCGGTGTCAATATAGTGCACTTCCTTCTTTACTCCCGAGATGGCATTGACCGGGCATACTTTAACGCACATCCCGCAGCCCTTGCATTTTTCGGGCAGTATTTCGGGCATCAGCAAGGCTTTGCACTGTTTCGTCGGGCAATGTTTCTGAATGACGTGCGCGTCATACTCTTCCCTGAAGTTGGCAAGAGTTGAAAGCACGGGATTCGGAGCCGTCTTGCCAAGGCCGCAAAGCGATCCTTTCTGCACTGACCTTGCCAGCTCTTCAAGCAGGTCGATAGTCTCGACTGTTGCCCTGCCCTCGATGATGTCATCGAGCAGGTTGAGCATCTGCTTCGTCCCTTCCCTGCAGAGCACGCACTTGCCGCAGGATTCATTTTGTGTAAATTGCATGAAGAATCTTGCGATCTTCACCATGCACGTCTGCTTGTTCATCACGACAAGCCCGCCGGAACCAACCATGGCCCCAACAGAGCGCAGAGAATCAAAGTCGAGCGGCAGGTCCATGTGTTCCTTCGTCAGGCAGCCGCCCGAGGGCCCGCCGATCTGCACGGCCTTGAAGCTGTCGCGCGCTATTGTGCCGTCATCCAGAGTGACGCCGCCGCCGATGTTGAGCACAATTTCCCTCAGCGTCGTGCCAAATGGCACTTCGATGAGCCCCGTGTTGGCAACGTGGCCCGTCAGGGCGAAAGTCTTTGTGCCGGGCGAGGTCTGAGTGCCGATTTTCCTGAATTCTCCGGCGCCGTTTCTTAAAATGAGCGGAATCGAGGCAAGAGTCTCCACGTTGTTGATCACCGTGGGCTTGCCGTTCAGGCCGCTTTCCGCCGGGAACGGCGGCTTGGGCAGGGGCATTCCTCTCTTGCCTTCTATTGAAGCAATAAGGGCTGTTTCCTCGCCGCAAACAAAAGCTCCGGCTCCCTCCATCACGGTAATCTTGAATGAGTATCCTGTGCCGAATATATTATCGCCAAGCAGCCCGAGCTCCTCAGCATCTGCAACGGCTT
>CAZIHB010000343.1:0-3278 GCA_964538535.1 uncultured Hyphomicrobiales bacterium
GTGCAGGGTGTCATCCCCGGCACTTTTGATATTCCCGAGCGGATATCCTTAAGCAGCCTGATTGCATTGAGGCGCCGCCAGACTATCGTTGTCGGGATTATGCCGTTAGCGTGCGCTATCTCGTAAAGGTTCGAGACGGCGAGATCGATGGAGAGCTTCCTGATAAGCAGCGATTCGGCCGGAATAAAATCCTTGCCGAAGCATGAATCAAGGTATGAATCTATCATCGCGTCGGCCATCATGATGGCATGCCCCACACGCGGCGAGTTGATAGTCAGGCCGTCGGGGTCGCCCGTGAGTATGGCAAGTTCCTCGTGAGAAAATTCTTTCAGCAGGTCGTCGAGTGATGAATACGCCATGGCCCCGCCCTCCTATGGCACGAGCATTATTTTAATGAAGCCTGCACCTGAAAGAGTCTTTAGCGCCCGGCCGTTCACACTTTTGCCGGTCTCGGCGGGGATAGCCCTGCCGAGTGAATCCGACGTGACCGCATCGCCGAGATTGACTGATGTGGCCGTTTCTATCGCTATCGTGCCGAGCGAGACCACCGACGCCAGCTCGCCCGAGAGCCAGTCAACTTCTGCAACGCCAAGGGCCTTGGCACCCTCTGCGCACAAATTGCCGTTATAGCCGACGAATCGGCACGCGGGCAGGTCTGCCGCGGCTTTCACGCACAATGCCTGCAGCGGCTGGTAGGTTACTGAATGCTTGTCCATGATTTCTCCTTTGGTTCGTGTTCTGTGATTCTATTGAATTGCCTTGGTGATGATGAAACCTGCATCGGGTGCTGTTATTTTCACGCAGTAGTTGTCCGTGTTCCTTATCACCTTGATCTTGCCGCCGTTCTCGTAGTACGTGTCTATCTGCGGCATGCCTTCGCGCTGGAAAGTATATCCGAAACTCGGAGTGAACTCACTCCTGTCGCTGCTGAAATCCGTGTAGGCAATCACGATGCTGTCGTCCCATACTTCCGTCATGGTATTGTTGTCATTTGCATAAACAGCCATGCCGACAAGGAAGTTCTGCACCTCGAGAATCTCCTTCAATACGGTGGTGTTCACGTTTTTCATTCCGCTGTACTTCACCCTGTCGAGCACCTTCGGATGGCTCGCGATTGCGCGGTAAACCTCGTATCCCATAATTATCGTGTTCGGCTTCCTGGCAATTGTTTTTCTTAGTATGGCAGAGCAGTCGTTTATGATGTTCACGGGATCAATCAGTTCCTGGTTGTAGAAAGTGTCGCTCGAGGTCAATTCCCTCACGTGCGCGTCCGGGTAGTTGTCCGTGTTCAGCACGATGTCGGCCGTGGCCTTTTCCTTGCCGAGCTTAATGATGTCGCACAGGTCTTTCACGATTTTTTGCTCATATCTCGCGAAATCGGAGCTTTCCTCTTCCTCAAGATAATCGATCGCCGTCTCCACGTCCTGCTCTTCTGTGCGGAATTCCGCGAGCTCGAACTCGGTCGGCGAGATGCGGTTGGACTGCGCGCGCAGCGCTCTGCCGGTTTCCCTGATCTTGAACGCGTCCCGCCCGAAGACGGGTATTTTGCCTTTCAGCCTGCTCACCTGCACGGTGGGGAATAATTTTTCGGCCGTGAATACATCGTTGGTATATCCCCTTGCAATGGTCGTCAGCACGGGATCGACCGTCCTGAGTTCATCAATTCTTGAATCAGCCATAAAATACCTCCTGTCGTAAAGGGTTAATTATATTGTTTGTATGCCATGCATACGGCTTCTTCGTATGAGATGCCGGGCGTGTTTTCCTTAATCTCGAGCGCGCGGTTGTGAAGTGCCAGCCTGCCCGCGTCCACGCTGCCGTCGGAGAATGACGCGGCCCGTGTCCTTACAGCGAGGCTTGCTTTCAGCTCGGCAGCCGAAAGCCCGGGCCTGATGCCCGACATGAATTCCATTATTCTTTCATCCAGGGGGCGTGGGCTCGAAAGCATTGAATCTGCCTCGGGGTTACGTCTGGCCGACTCGAGTATATCAACGAGCTGACCTGCCTGTGCGGGCGTGATAAGCGGTGAGTCGGCAGCGTCGGAGAGGGACTCGGCGAATTCCCTGTATTCTTTCAGGCGTGCTTCTTTCTCGAGCATGGCTATCCGCTGGCCGAGCTCGCGGTTCTGCTCTTTGATCGTCCTCGTGTCGGGTGTTCCCTCCGGATCGGCTGATTCGGCCTCAGGGCTTTCGTCCGGGTAGGGCTCGAAGTCGGTGTGGCAAAAGGAGACGGGCGCGAGATTCTTGAACGCAGGCGATGCTCCGCCGAGCAGGCCGACATGTTTCAGCTTCCTGTCGGGATAGAGCGAGACGGAAACCTTGCGAAACCGGTTCTGCCTGATATCTTCGATAATTTCTGGGCTGAGCGAGGTCAGCCTGGCAAGCAGCTTGTTGCCCCTGCGGGCCAGCCTCTCCACCCAGCCGTGCGCGGGCGAATCTGATAGCGGATGCCCCTTCACGAGCGGCGCGGAATTGGCGGGCGATTCCGCCATTGCTGAATTATAGCGCATGGCTATAAGGTCGAGGTCGGCAGGCGTGAAAACGTGTTCGCGCCCGAGCGAGTCCTTCGCTTCGCCGGCTGAAAGTACTTCAATCCACATGGCTTTTCTCATTGATGTGAAACAAACATGCGGCGAATATACCTTTGGTGCCTCGTATGAATAAATCCGGCTCGTGTGTAGATTGTACACATTTTGTGCGCGGAATATAAGCATCTGAAATTTTGGATTTAATGCTGATCATGATAATTAGCACGTTAAAAAAGGTGATAACGTGAAAAAAGGGATAAAGCCCTTGGACCGCAGAGAACCGATGCCTGCCTCGGCGGCTTCATCGCCCGCCGGGCTCGCGGAATACCTGAGCGAGGGCAGCTGGAAGCGCGCCCCGCATCTCGAGCTGATCAGCAGGCGCCTCGTGAGCGCCTCGGAGCAGGGCAACTGCCGCCTCGTCGTGAATATGCCTCCCCGCCACGGAAAGTCCGAGCTGATTTCGCGCTATTTCCCGTTCTGGTTCCTTGGCCGCAGCCCGGAAAAGCGCCTGATACTCGTTTCATATAGCGAGGCTTTCGCCGCGTCGTGGGGCAGGCAGGTTAGGGAACTGATCGGAGAATATGGCGAGGAGCTCTTCGGCATCAGCCTGAAGCCTTACCACCGCTCCGCCTCGAGCTTTGGCATCACGGGCGGCAGGGGAGGAATGTCGTGCACCGGCGCCGGCGGCTCGCTGACCGGCAAGGGGGCCGACATCATGATCATTGACGACCCGGTTAAAAACGACGCCGAT
>CAZIHB010000344.1:0-3275 GCA_964538535.1 uncultured Hyphomicrobiales bacterium
ATAGAATTGCGTCGTTGCAGCATCTCCACTCATGACAGGATTGGGGCTAATCAGCGAATATTGCAAAGCAGGCTCGTCGGCAACGGAAAGTACCGGGCTGCCGTCGCTTTCGGTGCAAAGCACTTTGAAATTGTCAATATAAACATGGTCAGGCGCCTCGGCCAGGGTGAATTCAAATTCCTGATTCCTGAGTGTGTCCATTACGGTCTTCCGGCAGATTTCCGTGGAATTTTTTGAGAACACAATATCAAGAGGCATAATAAAAACATTCGGAATATTTTTTCCGCTCTGAGTCTGGTCAATATTCACCTTCACCATGTAAGAATTATCGCCATTTTTTGAGATAGTGGAGCTAATTGCATAAGCAGGGTGCCCTGCCTTATAAATCCATTGATCAAAGAAAACATTCAAATCCATCGGTGGATTTTCTACATTCTTTATCATACCACTGACAAAATCGTTTGTCTCGATTGATTTGAAGCCGTATTCCTTCAAAAAACCACGCATCGCGGCTTTGAACTCCGTTTGCCCCACCATCTGCTCAAGCATATGATAAACCCAGCCGCCCTTGTAGTACGACAAGATATATGTAGGAAAGTTGAATATAATATTCGGGTTGATCCCGAATATCGGGGTGTTGTATAATGAACTATCTAAGAGATAAGCACTTGCCTCGCCGAGTGTGTGCGATATGTAGTCTTTGTTATTATATGATCTTATCCACAATCCTTCAGACCAAGTGGCTCCACCTTCATTTATCCACACGTCGCTCCAGGTGGCGCAGGTGATCAGATCGCCGAGCCATTGATGGGCAAGCTCGTGCGCGATGCCAACCTCGCTTCTTCCGCGCAGCCACGTTCTTATGATCGAAGTCATTGTCTGATGCTCCATACCTCCATAATTGAATGGCTGAATAGCAACCATTCCGTATTTTTCGTAAGGATATTCGCCAAAATAATCGGAATATATCTTCATCATCTGCACCACGTTTCTGAAAGAGTGCATGGCATTATACTTTGATCCATCAGTGACGCCGCTATCGTAATCCTTATCCCACACGTAATATTGAACTTCCACGCTGTCGCCGGATTCCTGCCTGACGTAGTAATCTGAATACTCCTTATATTTTGAAGCCGTTGCGGCCATCAGGTATGTGGTGATGGGTTTCGAGGCTGCCCAGTTATAAACTACTGATTTATCGGGCATTGAGGTCTTATGCCTGAGCAATCCGTTTGATGCTACGCTGTAGCCTTCGGGCACCCTGACGCTTATCTGCGACAATGCCTTATCATAAGGGCGGTCGTTGCATGGCATCCAATATCTTGCATCTTCGGGCTCGCTCATTGTGTAGGCCAGCCTCTCCTCGACGAAAACTGAATCTTTTGTTCCGCCGGGGCCGAATCCGACAAACAAATCCTTTGGAAAGACAAACATGCCTTGATTTGCGGGTGTCTTCGTATAGTAAATTGATAATTCTACGGTGTCGCCCTGAACTATGTCTTTTGGGAGATTGATAGAAAGCAGCGGTGTTTTATAAGAAAATGTCCGGGCTCCGCCAGGCCCAATGACAGAGTCGATTTTCATATCAACGGCATCAAGCTCGATGCCGGAGGTGTTGGCCGAGTCGATGCGGATCTTCAGTACATTGTAGCCGTTATAAGCCAATTTGCTAAGATCCGTTTCGGTTGTATTGAGCAACGGAAACCAATCCATAAAAAGCTTATAGCTCAGCACGTCGTAATTTCTTTTTTCCAGAGCCGATTTTCCCTGGAGTCCCGCAGAATTTTTGACAATTCGTTGCTTTATGGGGAAGGGGGCCTTCGATTCGAAAGGCTTATCGAGAAGCAAATTCTCATAAATGCCTGGATCGGCGAAAATTGGAACGGCGGCGCAAAACATGGCCACTGCCGCGACTGCGGATGCAAACTTTGTGTAAATGCTCATGACAACTCGATTTTTTGTTTCCATAATAATTATTTTCTCCAGTTTTACTAACTTAAGTAAATTTTTTCCAAGAGACTAAATATTGCCGTAAATAGTTACAAACTATATTGATTGTAAGTACGAATTAACCTCGCTCTAATAGCATTTCAATTCAGAATGAAAAATATTGTTTGCAGGGTTCCCGGAAAACTCCTATTTTTGAACTCCGATAAGGTGACGTAGCCAAGTGGTTAGGCAGCGGTCTGCAAAACCGCGCACGCCGGTTCGATTCCGGCCGTCACCTCATTTTTTTTAAGTGCAACATGGGTTTTCTTATGGCAACGAGTGCGGAAATTGCTAAAGGAATAGTTCTCAAGCTCAACGGCGAAAATTATCTGGTTCTGGACTATGATCACGTGCAAACGGGCAGGGGTGGAGCTTACTACCAAACCAAGCTAAAAAGTTTGCGCACAGGAAAAATAATTGAAAACAGATTTCGTTCGGGCGAAACAATCGAGCTGGCAAAAATCAGTAGAACCAACTACCAGTATCTTTACAGGGAAGCTGACCTCTTCTTCTTTATGAATCTCAACACTTTCGAGCAAATCCCCGTTCCCATGGAACTGATTGGTGAGGGAGTGGAATTTCTTAAAGAAAATCAGGATGTGCAGGTTGCTTTCGAAAACGATGAGGTGCTTTCTGTCGATGTGCCGCTTCATGTCAATCTGAGAATTATCCACACTGAACCCGGGCTGAAGGGAGACACCGCAACCAACGTGCTCAAGCCGGCCACTCTCGAGACAGGGGCAATCATTCAGGTGCCGCTATTTGCCAACGAGGGCGACTTAATCAGGGTGGACACTCGCCAAAAATCCTATATCGAAAGAGTAAAGGAATAATCCCGGCAAAGCATTTATCTTGAAAGCAGGAATGATTTCCTGCTTTTTTTGTTTCGACACATCGGCATAGCTCTAAAATTGCTTTTTTTGCCATTTCTATAAGCAATAAAAAATCATATGCAAATGGATTCGAATTTTAAAATCAGTAAAGTTTTTGCTATTTTTAAGAATAAGAATTTTTCTTTTTAAGGAGACTACAATGAATATTCCTGAAAACCTGAAGTACTCGAAAGATCACGAATGGGTGAAAGTTGATGGCAATTTTGCTTATGTCGGCATCACGGAACATGCTCAGGGCGAGCTTGGCGACGTTGTATATGTTGATATAGCTGATGATATTGAAGCAGTTGCTTGCGGCGATACTTTTGGCACGATTGAAGCCGTGAAGACTGTTGCCGACATGCTTGCTCCTGTTTCAGGCAAAGTGGTAGATGTTAACAGAAGCCTCAATGA